>CAMVLL010000081.1 GCA_947168315.1 uncultured Bacteroidota bacterium
ATTGATTAAACGACATCCGTTCCCCGGCCCGGGATTGGCAGTACGAATTCTTGGCGATATCACTCCTGAGAAAGTAACCATCCTACAAGAAGCAGACGACATTTATATCTCTGGTTTACATAACTGGATTTGCGATGACGGTGAATCTTTATATGATAAAGTATGGCAAGCCGGTGCTGTTCTGCTTTCTTCTGTCCGCAGCGTTGGTGTGATGGGTGATGAACGTACATACGAACATCCCGTTGCTTTGCGTGCTGTAACTAGTATGGATGCCATGACTGCCGACTGGGCACATCTTCCCTACGAGTTTCTAGCCAAAGTGTCGAATGAAATAATAAATAAGGTTAAAGGAGTCAATCGCGTTTGCTACGACATCTCCTCTAAACCACCATCAACAATTGAGTGGGAATGATAAATATAGAGAAAGGCAATCCAATTGGATTGCCTTTCTTGTTAATCTACACAAATCTTCTTATTTCAAATGTGCTTTGACAAATTTCCAAACTCCAGCCTTATAATAACGATGACCTCCTTGTCCCTCAAATAACTGACAATCTTTCTCAGCTCCGAAGGCTTTATATATCTGTTTTAATTCTCCGAAAGCCTTACGAGTTTCTTCTATCGGGAAGATATCATCCTTTATTCCAGTAATCGCATGGAAAGGACGCGGAGCAATCAGACCGGCGATGTCACTCATCTCACCAAGATTTAAGATTCCAGGGATATAATTACATTCACAATGAATAATCGTACCAATACTTCCTTTGAAAGTACAGAAATAAGCACTCGGTGCGGAAATAGTAATACGTGGATCGACGGCACTAGCAAATAAAGTCGTTGTTCCTCCGCCAGATGTTCCCGTCATAATAATGTTCTTTCCATCAACGGGAAGACTCTCCAAGGCATAATCAATCAATTTCATCATATCCCACACACGATCCCCGATAGGTGTCCGCCCAACCAACAAGTCGTTGACTAATAATGTTCGACAGGAATGGCCTTCTTTTGAAGAAATTTCACGAGGATGTCGAGTATTCCCAAATCCACGCGTGGTAGGTGAAATGGTAATATAACCCTCTTTGACTGCTTGAACCGCAATATCGCGCTCTCCGTCACGAATCAAAGCAGAGTCGTTCGCGTTTATACAAACACCGGCATAAAGTTCTGTGTTGGCATTATGCCCATGAGGGGTGATAACCAACGGCGTTTTACCCTTAATGTTCTTTGGACGAAGGATGACACAAGGCAATGGCACATCAGGTTCTGTCCAAATAATCCAACGCTCACGGATAAAGTCATCCAACTCTTCACGATTCAAGAACTTCCCATATGGTTTGAAATCAGCGAGCGACTTTTCTATTTGTGTAACTCCCAATGATTGCTTCAGTTCACCCAACAAAGCTTTTTGCCAAGCAACAACGTCCTTTGGTTGTACAGATTCGAAATGATATCGCATCGCTGCTTCATCATACAGTCGGTCAAAACGAGCTTGCCAATCAAAATCAGATTGCACATTTTGTGCTTTCATTACAGGTAACGCACCGATTATCATTAATGCAAAAACCCAAAAATATTTCATCTTCATATCAATTATTATTATATACAACAAATATAACAAAAATAAATGAACTGTTAAAGTCTAACTGAACACAAATTTATTATATTAAAAATTGATTTTTTCTGGTTCACCTCCTACTTTTTACGTAAATTTGACCGTTTATAGCAATATGAGCATTTCAAAAGGAATTAAATACACGAGTTATATTCTGATAGGTTCCCTTGTAGGACTATATATCGGACTAATTGTATTACTGAATATCCCTTATATTCAGAAACGTACTGCTCATGCTGTTGCTAAAGAACTTTCAGAACGACTTAACACAAATGTAGAAGTTGGACGCATCAACATGGGATTGTTAAACCGTATAGTGATAGACAATGTCCAACTGAAAGATCAACAAAACAACAATCTACTTTTTGTAAACAAGCTCTCTACTAAATTTGGTCTTTTACCGTTGTTGAAGGGAAAGTTCATGATTAATAGTATTCAGCTTTTCGACTTTACTGCCAACCTGAACCGTCCTTCTCCTAAAGAACCAACGAATTTCCAATTCGTATTGGATGCTTTTGCATCAAAAGATACAGTCAGTAAGCCATTTGATTTAGACATAAGAGTCAACTCTTTACTTGTTCGTAAAGGAAGAGTCGTATACGATGTGCTTTCTGAACCACAAAAGGAAGGCTTTGATCCAAATCATATCGACATCCAACAACTTATCGCTACTGTATCTTTGAAAGCTTTGAATAAGGATAGTATCAATGCCAGTATTCGAAGAATCAGTTTTGAGGAGCAATCAGGCTTCGTTTTAAAGAAGCTTTCATCAAAAATTACCGCAAATAATAAGAATCTGTTAGTCAGTAACTTTGATATTGATTTATTAAACTCTTCCTTAAACCTAGATACGTTATCTTTTAAATATGGAAATTGGGAAGAATTGAAGGCATTTAATGATAGTGTCACCTACCGAGGAAAGTTAAAATCATCAATAGTTCCAACAGATCTAAGTCCATTTTTCGCATCTCTCCAAAAAATTCAGGCTCCGGTTGCGTTACGAAGTGAGTTTGAAGGTAAAGGCAGAGATTTACAAATCCCTATCCTTCGATTATCACATACTGAAAACATTCTGTTACAAGCAGATGGCAGTATTAGGAACTGGGATCAAGGAAAAAATGCACAAGTGTTTGCCCGACTAAGACAAATCAATATCAATGAAAAAGGTATAGAAACTATCAATACGATACTAGAAAGCAGTTCTCCTATCCTAACCAGACTAGGACAGATACACCTAAGAGGAGAAATGGGTGGTAAGTTGAACGATCTTCACACTCTTGCCGACTTACAGACAGCCATCGGTGAAATGAATGGTGACATTCGGATTCAATCAAATAAGAACCTTCCGACCACCTATTTAGGCAAAGTTGAAGGCAAAAATATTCAATTAGGGAAGTTACTGAACAACAAACAACTGGGAAATGCGTCGTTTGAACTTGATGTACAGTCGATTCTTAATAAACAAAAGGAGCCAGAAACGTCACTGAAAGGTATTATCAGTGAACTTGTATATAACTCCTACGTATATGAAAACATTACATTGGACGGCATCTATAAAAATGGAGGATTTGATGGTCAGATTAACTTTGATGACCCAGACAACGGTTCAATACTGCTAAATGGAAATATCAACCTTTCGAAATCGATTCCTAGTTATCAGGTTACAGCTAAGGTACGTTCTCTTCGACCACACGACTTGAACCTATCAAAACAATATGAGGATAAATCATTTTCTCTCAACTTGATAGCAGATGTTATAGGAAATAATATCGATGATATGACGGGCACTATCAAGATTGATAGCCTGAACCTCAGCAACCCAATTTCTTCGGAATATTTTCTAAAGGATCTAACCTTGACAGCCAAACGAATCGGGCCTAAAGAGAAAGAATTGCATGTAGAATCTCCTTTCCTCCAAGCGAACGTAAAAGGCGATTATTCGTACAAGACATTGACGGCCAGTGTTCTTCAATCCATACAACGATATATTCCATCATTGATAACTCTGAAGCATGGGACGGCAACACCTCACAATCACTTCGATTTTGAGGTAAAACTGAATGATGCCACATTCTTTGAAAAGATTTTCCTACTCCCTATTGGTTTGCATTATCCGGCAACGCTTACTGGTTCGATAAACGACCAGGAAGAGAAGCTACGTATAGAAGGACATTTCCCAGAGTTCCGATATAAAAACACATTATACGATTCAAGCAACCTACTTTGTGAGAGTCAGGCAGATGCTTTCACTTGTCTACTTCGTGTAGGTATGTTGATGAAAAGCGGAAGTATGTTTAATGTTGCCTTCGATGCCAAAGCAAAAGATGACAAACTCGAAACAATCATCAACTGGGGTAATAACACGGATGTGACATATGTCGGTAAACTGGCCACTCATACTCAATTCCATAAATCAAAAGGCAACAAACCGGTTTTGAGTGCTGACATTCAAATTGAGCCAACAACCGTTGTCATGAACGATACTGTCTGGAATGTACATCCGTCAAAGATTCTTGTTGACTCAGGAAAAGTATATGTTGACAACTTCCTCTTTGAACACGAAAACCAACATTTGAGAATCAATGGCAAACTGACCCCATCTATCGAAGATTCTTGTCTCATCGACTTGAAGAGTTTGGATATTAACTATATTATTCAGATGTTACGCTTCGATGCCGTAGAATTTGGAGGCTTGGCTACGGGTGAAGTAAAAATTAAAGGAGTGTTTGGAGAAATGGACATGAGTGCGAACCTCAATGTCCATCAATTCACTGTAAACAGAGCAAATATCGGTGAGGCAGATATTCAAGGTAAATGGGATAAAGAGTTAGAAGGTATCCGATTAGTTGCAGATATTAAGGAAGAAGATGTTTCAAAAACCTTCGTCACGGGATATATTTCTCCTTCAAAAGAGGGACTCGACTTGAACATCCAAGCAAATAATACAAATGTAGGACTCCTCTACCCGTTCATCAATGGAATATTTAGTCAGATGGAAGGTCGTGCTACTGGAAACATTCGTTTATTCGGTCCGCTTAGTACACTTGATTTGGAAGGCGATGTAATAGCTTCTGCAAATGGTTTCGTATCTGTTCTAAACACGAACTTTGTCATTCCGAACGACTCTGTTCACTTGCGTCCAGGCCAAATCAACTTTAATAACGTCCATATCTTGGATGCAGAAGGTCACAACGGCATAGCAAACGGTAATGTCCGTCACGAAAAGTTACATAATTTTGTCTACCATTTTGATATTCAAGGCAACAGTCTACTGCTTTACAATACACAAGATACGGGCGACATGACTTTCTATGGTAAAATTTACGGTACTGGTAATGTTGCTTTAGATGGAGGAAACAATGCCTTGACCGTCACTGCCAATATGACGACAGGACCAAATACGGAGTTTACCTACATTACTGGTTTTACTACTGAAGCTATCAGCAATCAATTCATTACTTTTGTCGATAAGACTCCGCGAAGAAACCAAGACCATATTCAAACGCACTTCTATCACCCTTCGGATGCTAAAAAAGCGGAAGAAGATGAAGGGCCGCCGATGGATCTACGAATGAATATGTTGATAAATGCTACAGAAGATGCAACTGTCCGTATCATCATGGACCCAGTAACAGGCGACTTTATCTCAGCAAACGGTGATGGCAACCTACAAATCAGCTTTTATAATAAAGGTGATTTTAGAATTTTCGGGAATTATGTCATCAATCGAGGTATCTATAAGTTGAGTATGCAGGAGATTATCCGTAAGGATTTCACGCTGAACCAAGGTGGTACCGTTACATTCTCGGGAGATCCAGGATATGCCAACGTTGACGTGCAGGCAACATACACTGTTAACTCGGCATCACTGAGTGATCTTGGTATTGGAAACCTCAATCAAAGTCAATCAACCGTTCGTGTGAACTGTTTATTGAACCTAACTGGTAACTTAAGTGATCCGGAGATTCATTTTGACCTTGATTTGCCGACAGTCAATGAAGAAGACCGCGAGTTAGTACGCAGTATCACGGCTACCGAAGAGCAGATGAATACTCAAATTATCTACTTATTGGGTATTGGTAAATTCTATACATATGATTATACCACAGCTTCTACACAATCGAATGCAACAAGTTCGCTTGCCTTTACGACACTTTCCAGTCAGTTGAACAATATGCTATCGCAATGGATGGACAATAAGAACTGGAATATCGGAGCAAACTTAAGTACAGGATTAGAAGGATGGACAGATGTGGAGGCGGAAGCAGTATTGTCTGGTCGTTTGTTGAACAACCGATTACTTATTAATGGAAACTTCGGATACCGTGATAATGCCTTAGCGAACACCAATTTCGTGGGCGACTTCGAAGCGATCCTTTTATTGACCAAGAATGGTGAATGGCGACTCCGCGGTTATAATGAAACCAACGACCGATATTTTATCAAATCAACCTTGACGACTCAAGGTATCGGATTAATCTATAAGAAAGATTTTGATAACTGGCTCGAATTATTCAGATCCTTCATGAAAAAGAAGAAGAAAGAAGAGACTGAACAAAAAAAACAAGAGAATGAAAACATACCAGCTGCCCAACAAAAACGGGAAGCGTGGTTGCAAATAAATGAAAAGAGATGAAAGTACAAAGATATCTGCCAGCTGAGTGGCATCGCCAAAGTATAATTCAAATTGCTTGGCCGCATGCTCAAACAGATTGGGCTTACATGCTCGATGAGGTGGAACAATGTTACGTTCAATTGGCTACCGAAATAGCTAAACGGCAGCCATTAATGATAATCTGCCCCGAAAGACAACGTATACAAGAGCTTTTAAAGAATGAAACAATCGACCTACATCGAATTTGCTTTGTAGAATGTTCGACCAACGATACTTGGTCACGCGATAATGGCTTTATAACGATGTTGGATGAGAAGGGAAAAGCACAATTGCTCGACTTCTGTTTCAACGGCTGGGGTATGAAGTTCGCTGCAAATCTGGACAATCAAATCAACTCCTATTTATATAAACAACAATTGCTGAAAGGAAGTTATATGGATTGTCGTAAGTTTGTCTTAGAAGGAGGTTCAATTGAGAGTGACGGCAAAGGAACACTGCTCACTACAGCTGAATGTCTGTTGTCGGCAAACCGAAATGAGCCAATGACGCAAGCGGAAATAGAGAACTATCTAAAAACTATTTTCGGACTACAGCAAATACTTTGGCTCCATCATGGTTATCTTGCAGGCGATGACACAGATAGCCATGTAGATACGCTAGCACGTCTTTGTCCTGATGATACGATTGTATATGTTCAGTGCACTAATAAAGAAGACGAACATTATAAGGAGCTGCAATTGATGGAAGCGGAATTAAAAACCTTTACGACAATGGAAGGAAAACCTTATCGATTACTGGCTTTACCTATGGCTGATCCTATATTCGACGAAGAAGGTAATCGACTTCCTGCGACCTATGCAAACTTCCTCATCATGAACGAGGCGGTTCTATACCCTAATTATCAACAAAACCCAAACGACCAAAAAGCAAAAGAGATACTTACCAAAGCATTTCCAGATAGAGAAATCGTCGGAATCGATTGCTGTGCCTTGATACAACAACACGGTTCTTTACATTGTGCGACGATGCAATATCCTGAAGGTGTATTTAAACTATAAGACCATGGAAAAGATAATAAAGATTGGACTGATACAACAGTCTTGTACAGCGGATATCCAAGCCAACAAAGAAAAACTGAGCAAGAATATTGCTGAAGTAGCGCAGAAAGGAGCACAACTTGTAGTTCTTCAAGAACTTCATAACTCTCTTTATTTCTGTCAAGTTGAAAGTACTGACAATTTTGATTTAGCAGAGCCTATACCTGGTCCATCAACAGATTTTTATAGTCAGTTGGCTGCAAAATATCATATCGTTTTAGTTACATCACTTTTCGAGCGTCGTGCCCCAGGTGTGTATCATAATACGGCAGTTGTCTTTGACAGCGATGGTAAGATAGCGGGAAAGTATCGAAAAATGCACATTCCTGATGATCCGGCATATTATGAGAAGTTCTATTTCACCCCAGGCGATTTAGGATTCCATCCAATACAAACATCTATCGGAAAATTAGGTGTGCAAGTATGCTGGGATCAATGGTATCCAGAGGGAGCTCGTCTGATGGCACTGCAAGGTGCGGAAATATTAATCTATCCTACAGCCATTGGATATGAGAGCTCAGATACTGTCGAGGAACAACAAAGACAGTTGAACGCATGGATCACTGTTCAACGTGGTCATGCTGTTGCCAATGGTTTGCCTGTCGTAACAGTTAACCGTGTCGGGCATGAACCAGATCCATCAAATCAAACAAATGGCATACAGTTTTGGGGCAATAGTTTTGTTGCTGGTCCACAAGGAGAGTTCCTTGCACGTGCAAATCAAGATGAAGAAAACATAGTTGTCGATGTTGACATGGTTCGTAGTGAGAATGTTAGAAGATGGTGGCCGTTCATGCGTGACCGTCGCATTGATGAATTCGATGGTTTACTGCAACGCTTCATTGACGAATAACGTTATTCTATTCGAGCCGTCTCAACTTTTTCTAAACGAGAGCAGAGACGATCTAATTTACTGCGACGGATACGTAACGTCATTTTGCAATCCATTTCGAAGACCTGATCAATGACTTGCGGTTCTTCTTCTTTTACGATACGCATCACATCATTGAGGAAAGGATATTCAAAGTAGACGGTGATATCATCGTCTACTGTTTTTTCTATAATAGTCGAATTCGCGATAGCTTCAGCAGCTGCAGTCTTGTATGCACCAATTAATCCGCTGGTACCCAACTTTATACCACCGAAATATCGCACAACAATAATAAGAATATCCGTTAATTCATTCGAGTTGATTTGTCCAAGGATTGGTTTACCGGCTGTACCAGACGGTTCACCGTTATCATTAGCCCGAAAATCCTTACGTTCGTGTCCTAACATATAAGCATAGCAAGCATGACGGGCGTCGTAATATTTTTTTTGATACTCTTTGACCCATTCCTTCACCTCTTCCTGTGTACGAACAGGAATGGCAAAAGCAAGAAACTTACTTCTCTTCTCCGAATAAGTCCCTTCCGCCGGTTCGGCTATTGTTTTATAAGTATCGTCCATCATAATATTTCTTTTGCTATCCAAGCACAGGCTTCAGCATCAGCCAATGCATGATGATGGTTTCTCAGTTCATATCCAAAGAAAGCCGCAACGGTATCCAAATGATGATCGGCTAAACATTTGATTCTTCGAGAAGCCTGTAACGTACAATAGAACTGATAATCAGGATAATCCATTGAATAAGTGCGGAATGCGGCTTTCAAACAATTTTCATCGAACGCCTTATTATGTGCGACCAATGGTAAGCCTTCCAATTTCGAAGCAAGCAGTTCCCAAACTTCTGGAAAAACCTTTGCATTCCATGTATCACGTTGAGTCAAGCCATGCACCTTCACATTCCAATAGTTATAGTAGTCCGGTTCGGGACGAACCAGACTGTAAAATTCATCTACCTTCTCTCCTCCCCGATAAATCACGGCACCAATACTGCAAATACTGGATGGACAGTTATTGGCAGTTTCAAAATCTATTGCAACGAAATTATCCATTCTTCCGTAAAGGTACGGCAATTTATGAAGAGTATAAAATAAATCGTCAGTTTTTAATTGATAGGAATTGATTATTACACATCACAGGATATCAGATCCTTTTTATACTCAAAGCTTTGACAGTTTGAGAAAACTAATTACTTTTGCAAAGATCAGAATTCGTATATTATTCAATGTGTATAAGATTTCTGTAATATTAAACTATAGCAAATAAAAAAAGAAAAAAATATGAAGAAAGCAGCTCTGTTAGCAGTTATCATAGTGTTTTCTGTTCCGTCAATAGCACAGCAAGTGAAGTATTCTGTCAGTGGGACCTATAATAACAATGGTAAAAAAATCCATCTCATAGATAGACTGACAGAGAAGACCATCGATAGCGTGATTGTTGTCGACGGTAAGTTCTCATTCAACGGTACAGCAGAGAAAGATGCTTTATTGTCGGTCAAGACTGAAGATAAAAACTGGTCAACTGACTTTTTTAACGATGGTACGGCTGTTACAATCAACGCCAACGACAGTACGTTAAAAGGCTCTTCACTGAACGAACGACTGACAAAATATTTAGTTGATCAGGATATTCCTAACAGAACACTAAGAGCAGAACTCTCCAAGATGACCGAAGCTGAGATAATGGCACATCAGGAAGAAGTCATGGATAAATTAAATAAGGTAATTGATGGGCAAATTGCCTATGCCAATAAAATCTTCAAGGAGGAACGTAACTCATTGATACCACTGGCTTTCTCGGAACTTTATTTCTTTGACAACGGTGTTGAGGAATACGATGTGTTGGTTAAGGAAAACGTAATATTTGCCAACCATCCTTATCTTAAGAAAGCGAGAGATGAAATAGCTGCAATGCTTCAACCGGAAGATAGTCCTAAGACAGCGTTTATCGGTAAGCCTTATATCGACCTCGAAATGGCTGACACTGATGGGAAGATGCACAAGATTAGTGAACTTGTAGGTGAAGGAAAGTGGGTACTTGTTGACTTTTGGGCATCATGGTGTGGTCCTTGTCGAGCTGAGATGCCTAATGTGCTTGATGCTTATAACAAATATCATGCTAAAGGATTCGAGGTCGTAGGCATTTCATTCGACCAGAAAAAAGATGCATGGATAAAAGCCATTGAACAAATCAAGATGCCATGGATGCAACTCTCCGATTTGAAAGGATGGAACTGTGCTGCTGCACCTGCATATAAGATTGATGCTATACCAGATAATATACTTATCGACCCACAAGGCAAGATAACAGACCGTGCCCTTCGTGGAAAAGCTCTACAAAATCGATTGAAGGCTATCTTTGGAGAATAAATTAAAAAATTGAGATCAAACAATCTCATACTTTCGGAGCAATGCCAGGCGTTCTTTACCAATACGAACGCTCTCCATGGCGTTCTTTCCACCTTTTTTAGAAAAGATATAATGCACGATTCGTTGCAACCAAGCTACTGGGATGAAGAAAGGCATACGCTTCAAGTAAGGAAAAAGATTCCGCATATAGTCGATTGGAGGGAATAATGAATGAATAATCCCACCAGCTAACATATGATTCTTCTTCCCTTCCATAGCATTCAAAGTGATATTACTGCTATGAACACGGTTGGCTTGAGAGATTCCATACAATCCACCAATCAGGATATCAGTCAACAAAGGTTCTTCATCAACATTCTGACTTTCCCAAGAAAATGGAAGGTGCTTTTCTTCATCGAAGCCCAAATATTTCGAACCAATCTTGTAGATTGCAGCAGCAAAAAGATTTGCTTTCACTTCCCTGCAATGCTGCATGAGAACTTTCCAATTAATCTTTTCAGCATAATGTTCGGTGAATACGATGATATCGCACACTTGACGAATGCCAAATCCGCTATATAAAAAATGTTTGAAAGCATGTAAGATTAAGAAAAGAAGATGCTCTGTTGGTTCCAACGTACGAACTTGTAAATCCTGAATCTTTACTTGAGTGGAATTTTTGAAAGCATTGTAAAATAATGTGTTCCACCAATCAAAAGTTCCAGAGTTTGTTGGGAATAGAGCCTTATGAAGTTCGATATAAAGCGGTGAATTTTGCTTATGATACGACAGCTCATATTCTTTGTTGAGATCGGCATCCGGTCGATCGGCAAACATACCTTCATCTAAAAGAATTCGATGATAAGATTCGATTTGTTCAGGAAGAATTAGGAAGTCCTCATCAACGGAATTGCGAAGAAACGGTTTCGGAGAGAGGTAACGGCAAACCATTCCCTTCATTACTATAGGATCTAAACCTTGTTGTTGCAGATGCTCAATCAAATTAAGTGTTTCATTTGTTTGAGCAATCTCTCTTTGTACCCAGTTTAAGGCAAATTGTTTAATGTGTAAGAGATAATCCTTACTTAAAACTTTTAAGAAAGGACAGTGACAGATTGTATCAAAGATAAGGGGTAATACTTTGTGTTCCTCTGCTCTTCTGAACATTTCATTCAGTTCTTCGGCAGAAGGATGAATATCTTCTTTAAAATATTCACCACGTAAGGCTAATTTCAGGATTTGTAGCAGCAGCTGATCAGATTTTCTCATTCGATTCCTTCTCCTCTACTAATACAAGATAGCCGGCTTTGTAAAGGTCTTCCCACAATTTTTTCAACTTCTCTTGTATTTCAGCTTGTGGTCGGCGGGACAGAGCACTTATCACTGCTATAATCTTCTCATCATCAAGCCCTTTAGAAAGCATATCCCAACACAGTGCCGTACTTTTTGGGATATGGCGGAAGAGTTTTGTTTGTGGCCATAGAGCACGTGTCGCAACTAAGATATGTTCTCCGCAAACATGAATAAGTACAACTTCATCTTTTGTCTTATACTTCATGATAATGTTCTTTATCCCATTGTTTTATGGTTTGATAAACTAATTCAGAAGACTCCAAATCTCCCTTATTTGAAAGCAGCCATACCGGTACACTC
>CAMVLL010000082.1 GCA_947168315.1 uncultured Bacteroidota bacterium
AGAGAAGTAACTTTCTTGTCTTTATTAGTACGACATGGCGGAATAAGTGTAAAGGCATACAATGCTAAAAAGATCTCAATGGCAGCACAAAGCATGAATTGACCATAAGTATCTTGAAATTTCAAAATATCCGTCAACCACATCGTACAAATGAATCCAATCGTCCCAAAAATACGGATCGGTGGAAAGTGTTGTATAGGATCAAGCTTAATTATATCCAAACAAGTGTAAGCCACTGAATACGAAAGTGCAAGCGTAGGCATGTAGAACGCTACACTCAACGAATATAGAAGGAAAAGTGTAGGAAAACTTGCGGATTCACCCGATGACATGGCATAGAAACCAGCACAAAACATGAAGATTGAACCTAACAAATGACAGAAGCCATAAACTTTCTCAGCTTGAATCCATCGGTCAGCAATAATTCCCATGATTGCCGGCATGAATAACGATACAATTCCTTGCATCGCATAAAACCAGCCAATGTGAGAACCCATCCCAATTGTACTCAAATAAGTACCCATGGAAGTTAAATAAGCACCCCAAACTCCAAACTGTAAGAAGTTCATTACAGTCAATTTGCACTTCATTTCAAAAACTTCGTTTTTCATAGCTTTTATAAATGATACTTTTATGTAGCAAAGATAGAGAAAAACAACAGCAGAACAAAAGAGAAAAGTAATTCTTTTTTGTTCTGCTGATTAGAAAAATCTTGGACGAAGCCAAAAATTAATGATAAACGAAAATATTATTTCATAAAAAAGGGATAACCCCATTTCGTTTATTTATGTATTCGTTCATAATCAACGGAAAGCCTGACGGTTGTAATAATTTCTTGTGATAAGTTCAAAGAAGATTAAACTGCATAGAACGACTAACATATCGATATAACAGATTCTTTCAGATCCTTCTGAAGTCCATGAATTCTCGAAAAGATAGCCAAGTAATATACTTAACTCACCAAACAATACATAGGTGTTGTTGGCTGTACCACGTTCACAGTGATGAGCAAGTCCAACAAAATGATATAAGATGTAAGTCAACGAAATGCTCAAACCTAATCCAAGGAGGATTACGCTAAAATAGTAGAAGTATATGCTCAGATGTAAAGTTGAAATGATCATCAATAAGCCAATAAGCATAAGAATACCTCCCACCTCAAAACCCAATCGCAAAGAAATCGTATTCAATTTAATCTTTATCAGCATATAACCGATAAGGAATCCGACAATTAAAAACAGATAAAAGAGATAATCTGTCGTATAGCCGATAATTGTACCAAGCACAAATGCAATTGTCATTACGTTTATAACAGGTACAAATGTTCTTGGTAACATGAATCGATCCAGCGAACAAATTGGCGAATCTAATGGAGCGTGGAAATATACATTAACAGGGAATGTTAAAATGAGAGATAATGTTGACAGACCCATTACAATGTAGATTAATTGTATGTAAGAAAACATATTATATAGCAATGGTGCGGCAGCTAATCCAACCAACATTCCAATTCTACTGATCCATAAGAAGGAAGTATTCGCTTCTGTACGATGATGTGAAGGGGTAACATCTATGACTAACGTGCTATTGGTTGTCATTATGACCAAACTGAAAGCGATTCCTTGAATAACTCTCAGGATATACCATAATGTTATGTTGGTCATGTATAGAAAACCAAATGTCGTTACGATAAATAGAATGATAGACAGTTGACAAACAGATTTACGTTTATACGCATCTATAAGATAACTATTAAAAATTCCAGTTAGGAATAAGCCAACTATGAATGAACACATCAAAAGAGATGCGGAATGAAAAGATAATCCTACATCTTGGACGAGATATAATGTGTTGACTGATAGGAAAAGATATGTACTCAGATAAAAGAAAAAGCCACAAAGAGTCAATAACATATAACTCTTTGACCATATTTTAACCTTATCATTCGGATAGTAATAATTGTCTAACATCTTAGTTTTAGTTTATTTAAATACAAATTCAGCGATTTTCTTTCGTGTTGATTCAGAGTAATAGACATAATGTATGTTGCAATGTGCATCCAAGTATGGTTTCATTTGAACAGAGTTCTCCAATTCTGCTTTCAACCCATTCCATATTTCAGAATGATACGTTTTCAGGAGTTGTTCATTATCCAAGCCCTTACTAACCGTATAGAAATATCTCAATGTATTGGTAGCCACATCAAAGCGAGTGCTATCAATAATGATGGAATCATTAATCTTTTGAGGATAAGTTTTATTCTCCAGTACAGCCTTTTGCGCAAACTTTTCACTAGTAGAAGTACGTTTGCACGCAACCATCATGATGAAAATGATACCAATAAGACAAATATGGAATAAATTTTTATTCATTTGTATATTAATAAAAAGGATGGCTTTTGCAGTCATCCAATTATTATATTAAACTATTCTTCAGTATTCTCTTCTTTAATTGCGTTGAAGTGAAAAGTATTTGGATTAACCTGCTGTACAAACATCTTTGACTCTTTTTGATAACGACGTTTCATCTTAAAAATCTTCTTATCCAGTTTTTTACGATTTGTGTCGAAAATTACGAAGCAAGTTCTGTTTGTCAGGCCCTCCTCTCTTTCAAGAAAATTGATAGCTGTATTGCATACGATTAGGTAAGAATTTTTTCTTATCTAATGTAACTCCCTCCAATTCCTGAACATCCGTAAAGTACATAAGAGAATCTGTGAAAGAAGCGGATACACCGACGATGTAAACAGTTTCTTGTTTAGAACTGTTTGGGGCTTTTACTTTTTGTTTTGCGATTGTTGGTAATGTAAGCAACAATGCTGTCAGAATACAAAAGAGATACTTTATTGTTTTCATAATCTGTTTCATTTTAAAAAGCCTAAGCCTGAGTGTTAAATCAAACTTAGGCTTTATTCGTTTTTTCGAAAATCAAACCTAGCTTATCCTAAATAAGCTTTGAGCAACTTACTACGCGAATTAGTTCTCAATCTTCTAATGGCTTTTTCTTTAATCTGGCGCACGCGTTCACGTGTTAAACCAAATTTATCACCAATTTCTTCCAACGTCATTTCTTGCGTATTAATTCCGAAAAACATTTGGATAATATCCTTTTCTCTTTCGGATAACGTAGAAAGTGCTCGGTCAATTTCCTTCGAAAGTGATTCGTTTACCAATTCTCGGTCCGCCATTGGAGAGTCTTCGTTTGGAAGTACGTCAAGAAGGCTGTTATCCTCTCCTTCAACAAAAGGAGCATCAACAGAAACGTGACGACCGGAAACTTTCAACGTGTCGGAGATTTTGTCAACCGGAATCTCAAGCTCATCGGCTAATTCTTCTGGAGAAGGCTTACGCTCGTTTTCCTGTTCAAATCGTGAGAAGGCCTTGCTGATCTTATTCAGCGAACCAACTTGATTTAATGGAAGACGAACAATACGCGATTGTTCAGCTAACGCTTGGAGAATAGATTGACGAATCCACCAAACAGCATAACTGATAAACTTGAATCCACGAGTTTCATCAAACTTCTCAGCTGCTTTTATCAATCCGAGGTTACCTTCGTTAATCAAATCTGGCAAACTTAAACCTTGGTTCTGATACTGTTTCGCAACAGATACAACAAAACGAAGATTAGCTCTTGTCAGTTTTTCTAACGCCTCACGGTCACCTTTACGAATTCGTTGAGCAAGTTCCACCTCTTCTTCTACAGAAATCAAATCCTCACGGCCTATTTCCTGCAAATACTTATCCAGAGACGCACTCTCTCGGTTTGTGATACTTTTGGTAATCTTTAATTGTCTCATTCTCAAAAAATCGAATTAGTCTGCAAATATACAACAATTTAATGGAATACCATCAAGAAAAACTTGAAATATTCTCATTATATAATTTTTAAAGTAAAAAAGAGAGGCTGTCTATATCGGCAGCCCCTCAAAAAAACAAGTATTCAGTCTATGATTATTCTTGACTCAAGTCAACAGCGTAATTCATTCGTTTTCCAGATGGGAAAATACCACTGATAAACAGTGTCTGCTCTTGTGTTTGTTGAGCCTGTTTCATGATGCTTTCCAAATCTTCCACTGTCTTAACAGACTGTAAGTTAGCTTTCAGTATGATAAATCCTTTGCGGATACCTGCATCTTTCATCTTTCCTTCGCTGACACCGGTTACTTCCAAGCCATAACCCAAATTTAATTGTTTCTTCAGGTTATCTGGGATTTCGCGGAAGGCAGCACCTAAAATTTCCATACCACCACTCTTTACAACCTTCGTATTTCCTTGTGCATTCTTTAAAGTAACACTTACGGTCTGCTCCTTCTTATCACGCAAGATCTTCATCGTTACCTTATCGCCTGGACGATGCATAGCAAGAATCTCTTGCATCTTAGCAAAGTTACTGATCTTCTTTCCATCCATCTCAAGGATAATATCATCTTCTTTCAGTACACCTTGAGCAGAACCTCCTTCAGTTACTTCAGCAACATAAACACCATAACCCTTTGAACCTAAGTCTTCAAACTTCTTCTTTGCTTCATCTGTCATTGTCTGACCTTCATCACTTACTGATCCACCACGAATGCCAAGCAATGCACGTTGAACAGATCCATATTGCTTCAGGTCGGTTACAACCTTTGTCATAATGCTAGTAGGAATAGCAAAACCATAACCAGCATATGCTCCTGTTGGAGAAGAAAGTACGGCATTAATACCAACTAACTCACCGCGTGCATTTACTAACGCGCCACCACTATTACCTTGATTGATAGCAGCATCTGTTTGAATGAATGATTCAACACCACTTACGTTATTTGCACTGTAAACACCCAACGTACGTGCCTTTGCACTAACAATACCGGCTGTTACTGTCGAGGTAAGGTTGAAAGGATTACCTACTGCAAGTACCCATTCACCAACTTTCAAAGCGTCAGAATCACCAATTTTCAATGTTGGAAGATCGTCTGCTTCAACTTTTATCAAAGCTAAATCAGTACTTGGATCAGTTCCAATCAAGCGAGCTTTGAACTCTCTGTCATCATTCAAACGAACACTGATGATATCAGCGTTTTCTACAACGTGATTATTCGTTACGATATATCCATCCTTTGAAATAATAACGCCAGAACCAATACCTTCACGCTTTGGAGTCTTATACTCACGTTCAACACCTTGACCACCATTGCCGAAGATATCGCCAAAGAAATCCTCAAATGGATTAGATACTCTTACACGTTGAGTTTTTGACTCTTGAGTTGACTTAATATGAACAACAGCATTGATAGAAATCTCTGCAGCTTCGGTTAAATCAACTGGCTGAGCGTTCACACTGTTAAAAGCAGCTAGTCTTGCATTGTCTTGTTGGAAAATATCAGAGAACTTAACTTCATCTTTTGTTGCATTCTTCTTTAAAAAATAAGAGGCAGTTACTCCACCAACAGCTGCACTTAAGCAAGCAACTGCACCAATACCTAATAATAATTTAGTTACCTTTTTCATAACTTATATTCAATTTAATTGTTAATTTCAGACTTGTTTTAACTTTCTAACGCTAAATTAATAGCAATTTCTGTACAATAGTATACTTCACCCACTATTTTTTTTCTCTTTTAACACAGAATGCGGTCAACTTAACAGAACTTTACGGCATGAACTGACATTTTTACATCCGTTATGACAGAATGAATTAACACGTCAGTGTTGTCTTACGCTAATGTCACAAAAGAAAAATGGAAACAATATTCCAAACCAAAAATAATTCGTATTTTTGCAGCGAAACAGTTGACCAGTCTGTCGCTGATACCTATGGTATAAGAGGAAAGTCCGGGCAACATAGAGCATCCTACTTCCTAACAGAAAGCTATTGGTGACAGTAGAGTAATGCAGAAGAAAATAACCGCTTGAAAAAGTAAGGGTGAGAAGGTAAGGTAAGAGCTTACCAGCTGTGTGGTGACATACAGGCTGTGCATCTTAGGAGTTGTAAGGTCATGTAAACTGGCATTAATGAGAGTTGCTCGCTCCACGTCAGAGGGTAGACCGCTTGAACTTATCGGTGACGCTAAGTCTAGATAAATGACAGACACTTCTTTCGGGAAGAAACAGAACCCGGCTTATCGGTCGACTGTTTTATTTTGTAATTAAACACTATACATATGTTCTCAGGTATTATTGAAGCTACTGCAAAAGTCGTTAACATTGTTAAAGATCAGGAGAATGTTCATTTTACTTTCTCCTGCCCTTTCGTCAATGAGTTGAAAATAGATCAAAGTGTCTCACACAATGGAGTGTGCCTGACTGTCGTTTCCCTGGATTTATCTAAAGGAACTTATGTGGTTACTGCCATGAAAGAGACTTTAGATCGTTCCAATCTTTCTTGTCTTCACATCGGAGATGAAGTAAATGTTGAAAGAAGTATGATGTTGAATGGTCGATTAGACGGACATATTGTTCAGGGACACGTTGACCAAACGGCTGAGTGCATTAATGTGCAAGACGCTCAAGGTAGTTATTACTTTACTTTCAAGTATCAAGTTGATAAAACTCTTGCACAACGTGGGTACATTACTGTTGATAAAGGTTCGGTAACGGTAAATGGCGTCAGTCTGACAGTTTGTAATCCAACAGATGACACATTCCAAGTTGCGATCATCCCATATACGTTCGAAAATACCAACTTCCATAATATTAAAGTCGGTACAATAGTCAATATAGAGTTCGATATTTTAGGTAAATATCTGGCACGTTTGATTCAGTATAAATAAGAAAACCGTTTATTTATTAATAAGGTGTTTCAGAAGTTAAAGAGACTTCATGAAACACCTTATCTTTTTATATGAAAAGAAAGACCTTATTTAATATGTATGGTCATCTTTCTTGATTTCATCCATAGTAATCGGTTTCTTATTCAGGGATCTCCATGCATAAACGATATAAGCGAGCACGAATGGAATAAGAACTGAAACATAAGCCATTGTTTTCAACGTGAACAGACTTGAGCAACTATTAGCTAAAGTCAACGAACTTTGTAAATCGGCTGTGGATGGATAATATGCTGTTTGATTATAACCTACTACGAGGAACAACGATAGTACAACAAGAACTGTACCTACGCCAGCAAACCAAATACCTTTATAAAATGTCTTTGTAAATATGGATTTAATGATTCCATAAAGCACTCCTACTACACCTAATAAGAATAAAATTAGTATTATAGGCATTTCAAAGAAGTTGTGTAAATACTTATATGGTTCCATATAAATCTCACCTTGATCATTTACGGCATATCCTTTTGTCAAAAGAACGTATCCAACAAACGCAAGGAAAAAGATTAAAAAAGGAACGGTATCAATAAGAATCTGTCGTCTGCATCTAGGAATGAGGTTCTCGTCTTTAATATTATTAATAAAGTACAGACTTCCCAAAATCCTTGCCAAGAAGAATACAGCAAAACCTAAAACGAGATTCCACGGATTTAACAAAGCATCAAGTCCGTGAGATGCATTAGCCCATGAACTAACCACTGGCATCATTTCATTTCCGATATTTCCTTTATCAATGAGGAAATTTGAACCAGTGAAGAATGTAGCAACCGCACCACCTAACAGCAATGGTCCAACTAATCCATTGATAACGAGAAACCATTGATATGTTTTTTTGCCCAATAGGTTACCGATCTTTGATTGGAATTCATAAGATACAGCTTGTAGCACAAAGGTAAACAGTATTATCATCCATAACCAGTAAGCCCCACCAAAGCTTGTACTATAGAATAGCGGGAAAGAAGCAAAGAAAGCACCACCAAACGTAACTAAAGTAGTAAAGGTAAACTCCCATTTTCTACCAGTTGAGTTAACCAATAAGGTACGTTCATCGTCGTTCTTGCCTAAAGCAAACAGTAAAGAGTTTCCACCTTGGACAAACAGGAGGAAAACGAGTAAAGCTCCCAGTAACGAAACCAGAAACCACCAATATTGTTGTAAGAATTCGTATGTCATAATCAAAGAATTTAATGATAAATTATGATATTATTCTAATACATCCGGACCCTTCTTTATGGATTTAACCATGATACATATCTCGGCAATCAGCATAATTGTGAAGAGAATGAGGAAAATAAAGAATGTAAGCTGCACTGATCCTGTTTGCAGTTTACTAATTGCAGCATTTACTGGAAGCATATCTTGAATAGCCCATGGTTGACGTCCAACCTCCGCAACAATCCATCCAGCTTCACAAGCAATGTATCCCAATGGAATGGTCCACAATGCAATTTTTTGTAGCCATGGCATATTCTGATACTTATCTTTACGATGGAACCACCAAACTACAATGAATAATAAGATAAAGAATCCACCTAATCCGACCATTACACGGAAAGACCAGAAAGTAATACCAACCGGAGGAACTAATGAATTTGGATCTTTGATATATCCATAACCGAAATATTGCATATTTTCATCCAGCACCTTTTTAGCTTCTGCTTTAGCAGCTACATCTTTTTCTTTTACTGCTTTACGATAGGTAGCAAGAGCCACAATAGCTTTCTTTCCTCGTTCGATTTTCTCTTTAGCAGAAAGTGCTGTTTCGCCATTTGCCAATTTATATCCACCATCGATCAAGTTATTGATACCAGGAACATATCCATCGATATCGTGAGTTGCTAAAATTGACAACATCTTTGGAATCTTAATATTACCGACAACGGTAAATGGAACTCCGTTACCACCATCTTTCAGTCCTTCTGCCGCTGCCATCTTCATAGGTTGAAGTTTTGCGATTTGCACACCAGAGATATCGCCTGTAAATGCTACGATCAATGATGCAACAATACCGAAGGTAGCACCAATCTTAATACTTGCTTTAGCAAATTCAATGTGACGTTTCTTGAGGAGATACCAGCTACTAACACCTACAACAAAGATTGCTCCTAATACCCAACCACTCATAACGGTGTGGAAAAATTTAGAGATTGCCATCGGTGAGAAAGCAACAGCTAAGAAATCAACCATTTCATTGCGTACTGTGTCGGGATTGAATTGCATTCCAACAGGATATTGCATCCAAGAATTAGCTACCAGAATCCACCAAGCAGAGATTGTAGCACCGAGACCAGTAAGCCATTGAGATGCAAAGTGGAACTGCTTACTGACTTGGTTCCATCCAAAGTACATTACGGCAACAAATGTTGATTCCATAAAGAAAGCGAGTATGCCTTCAATAGCTAATGGTGCACCAAAAATGTCACCTACAAACATAGAATAGTTACTCCAATTCGTTCCGAACTCAAATTCCAAAACAATACCTGTAGCGATTCCTACAGCAAAATTAATTCCGAAAATCTTTTGCCAGAATTGAGAAGTTTTTTTCCAAAAGGCACTTCCTGTCTTATAGTAGACAGTCTCCATAATTCCCATAACCATGGCTAGTCCTAAAGTAAGTGGGACAAAAAGCCAATGATACATGGCCGTCAATGCAAATTGGGCACGCGACCAATCAATGAGCGATGTGTCAATAGATTCGAACATAATTGATAATTTATGAGTTTAAATATTATTCTGTCAGTGCTCTGTTAATCAATTCTTCGCTAACATATTCTTGTTTCTGCTCTTCTGTCTTTCCTTTTAGGAAATTGGGGAAGAAGAATAGTTTAAGAATAAAGAATATGACAAACAATTTAATTAAAATAATAAGCCAAAGAGTCTTTCCGATGGTCATACTTTTAAAACCATCGATATAAAAATTCCATACTCGACTTATAATATTGCCTTTCATCTCCCCTTTTCATCCATACTTCAAAAACAAATTAAATAAATAATTAAAAGATAAACAAATAAAATGAATCTTTTCTATACATATAAAAAGGAAGGCGATTAATACATAAACGTATTAACCGCCTTCACTTGATAAACTTGTGTGGTTTATGCTTTCATTTCTCGTAAAGCCCTACATAACTGGTCGGGACAAGATGTTGTTTTGCTTCCACATCTGATTCCTTCCAACTTGGAAATAACATCTTCAACTTTCATTCCTTTTACAAGCCGGCAAAGTCCTTGAAGATTTCCATTACAACCTCCTATATAACTTACATTCTTTAGTATACCATCTTCTACTTCTAGGTCGATGAATGTACTGCAAGTGCCTTGTGTTTTATATAGGTATTTCATTCTTCAGCAGGTTTCATGTTGGTGAATACATTCTGTACATCGTCAAATTCCTCAAGACGTTCAACCATCTTTTCGATTGTTTCACGATGTTCAGGGCTAACTTCCTTCAAGTCGTTAGGGATATATGTGAAGTCACCACCGACTTCTTCGAATCCTTGCTCCTCCAGATGTTTCTGGATAGCAGAATAACTCTTCGGATCACCGTAGATAGTGATTGTACCTTCTTCTTCATCCTCATCAAACTCATCATCAACACCGTAGTCGATCAGATCAAGAATCAAGTCGTCCATTTCAATATCATTTTTCTTCTTGAAAGTAAAGACGCATTTATGGTCGAACAAGAAAGCCAACGAACCCATTGTTCCAAGATTACCGCCATATTTGTTGAAGACAGAGCGTACATCTGCAACAGTTCGGGTCGGATTATCGGTCAATGTGTCTACAAAAATTGCAACACCGTGAGGGCCGTATCCTTCATAAGTCATGCTCTTGTAATCACTTTGATCCTTACCCATCGCGTTTTTGATGGCGCGATCAATGTTATCTTTCGGCATGTTCTCACGCTTACATGTAGCAATAATACCACGTAAGGTCGGATTGTTTTCAGGTTCCGGACCACCTGCTTTCACTGCAATTGCAATTTGCTTGCCTAACTTCGTAAATGTACGGGCCATGTGTCCCCATCTCTTAAGCTTTGTAGCTTTTCTATACTCAAACGCTCTTCCCATTGGTTTAAAATTTATAATGTTAATTAATTATCTAAGTTTTGCATCTAACTGATGTTGTAAGCTGCCTACGATTTTTGACATCACCTTATCGATGACTTTATCATTCAACGTAGCATTTTCGTCCTGAAGCCAGAAACTTACAGCATAACTCTTCTTTCCTGCTTCCAGATTCTTCCCTTCGTAAACGTCGAATAACTCAACTTTCTTCAACAGTTTTCTTTCTGCCTGATATGCGATACGCTCAATCTCAGCAAATGAAACCTCTTTATTAATCAATAATGCAAGGTCACGACGTACAGCAGGGAACTTTGACAACTCCTTATATTCTACTTTAGCTTGACGAATCGCACGCATCAACTCTGTCCAATTAATATCTGCGAAATAAACTTCGTGATCGATATCAAATTTCTTCTGGATAACAGAACTTACGACTCCGTAGGTTGCCAACGTCTTGCCACCCTTCGTCTGAATAATCGTGGCGACAGAGTAAATATCACTTTCTAACTTATCAAAAGTTATGGCTCCAAAACTTACTCCAGCTTGTGTCAATATATTCAAAACGAAAGCTTTCAACTCAAATACACTACTATCCTCATCTTTATGAATCCAAGAGTTGCTGATACGTTTACCCGTAATCCACAAACCCAAGTGATTATCCTCATGATATGGTGCCAAAGCGATCTCAGGATTCTTCTTCGAAGCGTCATAACTGTAACAATTACCAAATTCAAAGAACTTTAAATCGGCATTCTTACGATTAGCATTTCGAACGATACTCTCCAAGCCACCAAACAATAAGGTTTGACGCATCACATTCAAGTCATTGCTTAACGGGTTCATCAAACGCACTAAGTTATCCGACTTAAATGATTGAAGTTCATCATAATATGCAGAAGCTGTTAATGAGTTATTTAAGATTTCATTAAAGCCACAACCAATCAATCTTTCAGATACCAAGTTCTGTAAATGCAATGATTTATCTTCTTCTCCTTCTACGCTAAGACTCATCTTCAGAGAATTTGGAATCTCAACATTGTTATATCCATAGATACGAAGAATATCTTCTACCACATCACATTCACGTTGTACGTCAACACGGTATGCAGGAACCAATAACTTCATGTTTTCAGCATCCTCAGAGACGATCTTCATTTCAAGACTGGTCACAATGCGTTTGATTTCTTCCACAGGAATGT
>CAMVLL010000083.1 GCA_947168315.1 uncultured Bacteroidota bacterium
CGGCTATCCTTAAGTTTTCGATCACTATGCCTGCAGATAGCTACGGTCGTTACGGTTCCCTGGTTTCTCCTGATGCTGACTTCGGTGTAGAAGGAACCCTCGACCTTTCGGGTAGTGAACCGATAATGAAAAAGAGTTATTCGAAGACTGTCAATACGCAGATAGCTGCCGACAAAACCTCTTCCAGTGAATGGACATACGAAGTGTATTTGATGATTCCTGCGACAAACTTGTCTGGCAAGGAATTGATGTTTCGCATTACTTCTGACAACGGCGATGCCTACGAGGTTCCATTGGAAGGAAAAAACTTCGAAGCTGGCAAAGCTTATTTGCTAGAGGGAGAAGCTGGAGAAGCAAAAATAAGGAACAAGAATTTGATTCAAGCTTCAGTGGGAAAGACAACTTATATGTATGTGACAGATTCAGAAGGTAATCTTTGTGTGAATCAAAGTCGGGTAGCAATAAACGCTGTGAAAAAAATCAATGTTTCCCAAATGGATGATCCGACTGTATGTGATGAGATTGGATATTTCCAGAATTTGGAAGAATTAGAGTGTAGAGAAAACGGTATAACTTCGTTGGATGTTTCTAAGAACACCCTTTTAAAATCTTTGGATTGCAATTATAATCAATTGACTTCAGCGGATTTCTCAAACAATATATTATTAAATAATTTATACTTATTTAGGAATCAGTTAACTTCGTTGGATATCTCAAAAAATATCGAATTAATACTTTTAGCATGTAACTCTAATAGGTTGACTAGTTTGGATATTTCGAATAATAGATTATTGGAGGATTTAATCTGCGGCAACAATAGGATTACATCGTTAGATGTATCGAATAATACGAAATTGGTATCTTTAAATTGCAGCTCTACTTATTTGTCTTTTTTAGATGTATCTAACAATCCTGCATTAGAATATTTTGATTGTACTGGAATCTGGCTGACTTCTTTAGATGTATCTAAAAATCTTGCATTAATACGTTTGGATTGTTCTTGGAATTTTTTGACTACCTTGGATGTTTCAAACAATACGGCTTTAACCAGTTTGTATTGTTACAACAATCCGTTGACGGATATAACTGGTTTATTTAATTGTAAGAACTTGGAAACATTAATGTGTGGTGAAACTTTTATGACTTCTTTATCTATTACTTCTTCTTTTTTACCTAATTTGAAATATTTAGATTTAAAAGGTAGTCGATATCTGACAAATCTAGCTGTTTATTTAGTCCCAACATTGGTAGAACTCGATGTTGAAAACTGTAAGTCATTGTCAACTCTTAATTGCTATGGCAATAAACTTGCTTCATTGGATATCTCTACATGTACGGCATTGACTAGAGTGAGATGTTTTAATAATCAGATGACTACTTTGAATATTGCAAAGAATACTTTATTAACTATGTCAAATGTTCAGTGTGGCGGACAAAAAACATCATCGGGAGCAGATCGGACAATTACACTTACTGTAAACGATACACAATATGCAGATAAGGATAATCTTAGCACATCAAATAATACAAATGTTACCATAGTAAAAGAATAAAAAAAGTCAGAAATATTGATATAATAGATATCTATTTCCACTCTATTAATTGTTTTTTAAATGTAAAATAATTATAAAAGTAATTATATGAATTTGAAATCATTCATAAGAACCTTGTTAGTCACAGTAATGCTCTCATGCGTAACTGGCATTTCAGCACAGAAGCATGAAGGACAGTCTGGTAACCAGAGTAATTCGTTAAGCAAATTGATAAATATGCTTGGAAATATGACTGATGAGCAGAAAGCGTACGCCCGTGCAAACTGGCTAGTGGCTCCCGATACTTATGTAAACATGCGCGACCATCCGTCATCATATATAATATCTCCAAACCCAGAACCTGACACACAAAACTCCTGTGAATGTTCTGGATGTTCCAGTGCCTACCTGCTTCGTTTCTACGGTGAGAACGTCAACGGAGTGGAATTGTTTAACCAACCGACTTTTCCATGTAAACATAGTGAGGGTGCATATCCAAAATGTTTTAAAGTGCTATTTGAAGAACAACATAATAATTATACAACTGAGTATTACACGGGATCTACTGATGATCTAAAGAACGCCGTCAGCAAGGGAATACCCGTTATCGTGTTGCTATTCAATGGGAAAACCTTGCACTATGTACCCGTGGTTGGCTACGACAATGATTACCTATTCATTCAGGATTCTGTAAACGAGTATAGGAATGTAGTTGACTGCAAAAGCTTCAATAGAACGGTGGAAATATCTGTATTCGACAAAATGTGGAATATTCCTATTGAATCGTGTGGACGACTATTTGTAATTGTGAAGAAAAAATAATAGGATATAAAATATAATTCTAAAAAATAAATTATTTTTGTAGCAGAAATAAGCCCTTGATTATCTATGGTTGCCGCAATTGGAGCGGCGAGACGTAGGTAATTAAGGGCTTTTCTTTTCTACTTTAGTCTGCGGAACAATTTCTGCGTATTATCATTTTGTAGTAAGACCTTGTCAATAAATGCATTGCGAATAACAGAAGTCATTTTACGATGCCATTCCACATCACGCCACATTCCCACGAACTGAGGACCACAGAAATTGCTTGTAGCAATAGCAACCCACATACCGGTAGCAGCCGACTCTCGCACACCAATCTCACAAAGTTCTTTTACCCAGTCCCAATTTAGCATGGGCCAGTCTTTGTAATCAATTACCGCCCAACATTCTGTTGTAATAAGTGGTTTCCTTTTTTCACGAGCCATGTCTGCCATATCACGTATCTGATGAGTCAGCAAACCTTGCCAGTAGTTGGGAGTCATACGATAGAGAGGTTCAGCATTTCTAACCAAATTCTTATAACTTTCAGACGAAAACTTATCATAATTGTATCCGACCTTCTTATTAAACTCAGCTCCATTCTGGTTAGCCATCCAAATATGAAGTTCAAACAAATCAATGAAACTAGTATCTGTTTGTCGATATGTCGATACATCTTGTGAATCAAAAGAAAACAGCAATGGAATATCAGGATATACTTTGCGTACACAGTCGATAGCTCGTTTCATCCAATCCATAGAAGATGGTGTATGCCATTGTCCCCAAATAACATCAGGATGCAATTCATGAAAGAATGGAGCCCATGAGTCACCAGGCCATTCATTACATAGATCAACATATAGAATATGGTCAAGCAGTCCCTCAGCCTCGATAGTCTTTAATGTGTTTATCCAACGATTGGCAATATCTTCCGGAGTGCGAATAGTCATCTCTTGGTGGGTTGTGTCCCTTCTAATCCAGGTAGATAAACCAACCTTAATGTCACGCTCACCACACTTTCGAATAAACTCATTAAGAGCTGGCTGCACTTGAACTTCTATCCTATCAGGACTACCCCATAACTGTGTGTTCCATACCTCGTCAAGCACCCATTTCCCCGTGGGATTTACACCAACAAGATGAGGATAGGCGTCAATTCGCACAGCATTATAACCTCGATCAACAAACTCATCAAGAACTTTGTCCCAATTCTCATATCCTGCTCCTGGCCAGCGACGTTCTAGCCACGAAAAATCCCACATGGCAATTGCCCTTGGTGACAGTTGTGCATAAGAAGGAAATACGAGACCTAACAGAAATAAAATGAAATATAACTTCCTCATCTGACTATTTTCTATGATATGTTTTGACAAAGATACAATGATAATGATAAATAACTATTATTCAAATTAAAATATTAACGGAGTAAATCTTAAATATTTGACTAAAAAATGATTTATTAATTAGTAAAAATATTGTATAGATATAATTATACAACAATAAAAAGAAGAAAAAAGATTTGTTTTGAACTAAAAATTATTCTAATTTTGAATATGGTAAATGTAAAATAATCAATTTTTTATCTATTAATTCAATCAAATTATGAAAAAATTATTTTTATTGGCCATCGTTATGATGGTATCAGCAAGTTCTTTTGCACAACGTGAGGTGGGGTCCCTCTCTCTTCAACCACGTATTGGTATTATTGCGGCTGACTTTAATAATACCGAAGATACAGAAGGACGTGTAGGTCTGGTTGCAGGTGCAGAAATGGAGTATTATGTTAGTTCTAATGTAGGTCTGTCATGGGGTCTATTTTATGCACAACAAGGAGCTAAATTAAAAAACCGTGATGTAACATGGAAATTGGATTATTTGAATGTTCCTCTTATCGCTAATTTCTATGTATGGAAAGGCTTGGCTTTAAAAGCTGGTTTGCAACCAGGAATTAATATTTCTTCAAAACTGGATGGATCGAAAGGCAGTTACCATGAATCAGTTAATATTGATGATGTTGTGAAAACATTCGACTTAGCAATTCCAGTAGGTATCTCATACGATTTTGGACGTCTAGTTTTAGATGCTCGCTATACCATTGGCTGCACAAAGATTTTCAAGGATGACTATCTCGATAGTAAGAATATCACTTTCCAACTCGGTATCGGATATAAGTTCAGTCTATAATGTAAATCAAATTTGCACAAACCATATTTAAAGGACACATTTCGATGTGTCCTTTTTTAATCACCTATGCCCTCAAATTAAAAAATAGCCTTCACCTTCACCGATTTTGTAATTTACTTTAATTCAAATGTTTGTAATCAAGGAAAAAATAAAAAGGTGAACCCTTAGGGTTCAACAGGCCCAAAATGCATATTTTACCTTCCGAGGTTTATTTAAAGCTCAAGAGAACAATAAATTATTAAATAAAGATTTCACTAACAGGAAGTTACAATTATAATACTATAATTGTATAAAGAGTTATTAAGTTTTGAGAATGTGATTAGAAAACAAAACGAGCAGTCAATTTGACTGCTCATTTATTATGGTTTGTATAAAATGTTTATCGTAATCGTTCGTATGCTTTAACCAACATCTCATCTTTTCCGATAGCACGAATAGCAAGCCAATTCAAAACAATGGCTATGAATGGCAGACATGCGCCGAGAGCAACACGGAAATGAGCATCACCTTTCAACATATAGATGAACACACCTAATGTAATATAATAACCAATCAAAAGGATGGTGCTGAAAACAGTCAGACGAATCTGAAGCATGCGTTTCTTGAATAAAAAGATGGTAAACAATGCCAATGCCGCAGAAACTAAAAGGATAACAAACAATGCCCAAGGAGCATAGTTGGCACTTCCGTCCTGTGCAACAATAGCCAAATTGGTCATCTTACTAACTATCTGTTCGGGGCCGATAAAATAACTAACCGGCATACACATGCAGACAATCAGAACGACCGCGACGAAAAACAAATAGACAGTTTGAATACGTTGAATCATAACTCTTAATCCATTTTTTCTTTTTCTTTCGCTGGATTGCGATAGTAAATTTTTCCGTCCAAAAACTCTTGAGTTGCAATCAAGGTCGGTTTCGGCATCTTCTCATAGAAGCGGGAAATTTCGATTTGTTCTCTATTTTCAAAAACTTCTTCCAAGTTATCTGAATAATTTGCAAACTCCTGCAATTTCTTAGAGAGCTCATTCTTAATCTCAACAGAGATTTGATTTGATCTTTTACCAATAATAGCTACAGTCTCGTAAATATTACCAGTGTCTTTCCACAAGTCTACCATGTTACGAACGATGGTATTTGTTGGAGCAGTTGATTTTTTATAATCCATAATCTATTCTTTATATTACTTTTTATTCTACTTCTTCGTCGTCATTAAGATTGCCCACATACTTGCTGGCATCCTTAAAAATAGCGTCTACTTCTTTCTTATATTTTGATTCAGGAAACTCATTGATAAATGAATAATACTCATCAATAGCATCACGCATACGTTCCGGCTTCTTCTCTATCACACTTTGCTTAGCCATATCGTACTTCGCGCGCAATACCAGAATAGACAAATCCTCGCGCATCTTGGTATAAGGATAATCCTTCAACGCATTTTGAGCTGTGACAATAGCAGCCAAGTAGTTATTACCAGTCGTCGTATAGGTGAAGTTACCTGAATAATCACCTAAATCATAATACAACTTAGCAGCCATATAGTCTTTGATAACCAACTTATCTTGCAAGTCAAAAATCATTTGCTGTACTTCCTCATGACGTGCGCTTGAAGGGAAGTATTCCAAGAAAAGCTGAAGCTCTTGAATGGCTTTATACGTACCTGATTGGTCCAAACGAGGCTCCGGAGTATCCAAGAATAAAGCTTTTCCAGAATAATACCTTGCGGATTCAGTATAAATACCTCGTGGATAGGTGTTATAATAAGTTGTAAAATAATGAGATGCTGTCTGATAATCGGTTTGATTATAATAGGTCATTCCTAACATATACAAAGATTCTTCCGCACGATCTGTACCTTTCATGACGGTAACCAAATCTTCCAACAAGGACGAAGCCTTGCTAAACTTACCAGAACCGAAATATTCTTTAGCAGCTTCATACTGATAGTCGGTATCCGCACTCTTCAAGAGTTTATTGTATTGTCCACAAGAGGTGAATACTCCACAAACAGAAATGATTGCTATATATATATACTTCTTCATATTACACAAATAACTCGGCAAATTTACGCCATTCCATTGAATTAAACAAAAAGTTCCCAGATTTTTAATATTAAATTAGCAAAACATCACTTTTTTTCATTCATATAGCAGATTATTCAGCGAAATAACCGTAACTTTAACGACTTTAAATGGATATCTATGGATTTCGAACTTATTTCTGATTATAAACCTACCGGTGATCAACCTGAAGCCATCGCACAACTGACAGAAGGCGTGATAGAAGGGAATCCTGCACAGACATTATTGGGTGTGACAGGTTCAGGAAAGACCTTTACTATTGCAAACGTTATCAAGAATGTCAACAAACCTACGTTGGTCCTCAGCCATAATAAAACACTTGCGGCTCAGTTATACAGTGAGTTCAAAGGTTTCTTCCCCAATAATGCCGTAGAATATTATGTTTCTTACTACGATTATTATCAGCCGGAAGCATATCTACCATCTTCCGACACCTATATTGAAAAGGATCTTGCCATCAATGACGAGATTGACAAGCTACGTTTAGCTGCTACCTCTGCCCTTCTCTCAGGAAGAAAAGATGTGATCGTAGTTTCTTCGGTTTCTTGTATTTATGGTATGGGGAACCCTGCTGATTTCTACGACAATGTGATTGCTATTTCAAAGGGAATGAAGTTGGACCGTAACGTATTCCTTCGACGCCTGGTTGATAGCTTGTATGTTCGGAATGATATTGAGCTTAACCGTGGCAACTTCCGCGTGAAAGGTGATACCGTCGATGTATTTCTTGCGTATAGCGACAACATTCTTCGAGTTGTTTTCTGGGATGATGAAATCGATGAGATATCAGAAGTGGAACCAATCTCTGGGATGCGACTGTCTTCGTATGAAGCTTATCGTATTTATCCGGCTAATTTGTTCATGACAACGAAGGAAAGTCAACTGCAAGCTATCTATAGGATTGAAGACGATTTACAGAAAGAAGTTGCCGAAATGGAAGAAATGGGCAAGTTCCTGGAGGCTAAAAGACTGAAAGAACGTGTGACATACGATATGGAAATGATACGTGAACTAGGCCATTGTTCAGGTATTGAGAACTACTCTCGTTACTTCGATGGAAGAAATGCCGGAACACGTCCATACTGTCTGTTGGATTTCTTTCCAGAAGACTTTCTGATGGTCATTGACGAAAGCCACGTTAGTGTACCTCAGATTCAAGCGATGTATGGCGGTGACCGAGCAAGAAAAGAAAATCTTGTAACCTACGGTTTCCGTATGAAATCGGCATTCGACAATCGTCCGCTAAAATTCAATGAATTTCAAGAACTTGCAAAACAAGTGATCTATGTGAGTGCGACTCCTGCTGATTACGAACTGATGCAAAGTGAAGGAGTTGTTGTAGAGCAAGTCATCCGACCAACTGGTTTGTTGGACCCGGAAATAGAAGTGCGTCCGAGCATGAACCAAATAGACGATCTGATGGAAGAAATCATGCAGCGAGCAGAGTTGGATGAACGTGTTTTGGTGACAACACTGACTAAGCGGATGGCCGAAGAGTTGACAGAATACTTACTACAACATGATGTACGATGCAATTATATCCACAGTGATGTGGACACGCTCGAACGAGTCAAGATTTTGAAAGACTTACGAGATGGATTATACGATGTATTGGTCGGCGTGAACCTGTTACGTGAAGGATTGGACCTTCCGGAAGTGTCGTTAGTCGCAATATTAGATGCGGATAAAGAAGGATTCCTACGCTCCCATCGCTCACTCACCCAGACAGCTGGTCGTGCGGCACGAAATATTCATGGAAAAGTGATCATGTATGCCGACAAAATCACGGAAAGCATGCAGTTGACCATCGATGAGACGAATAGAAGACGTGAGAAGCAGTTGGCTTACAATGAAACAAACCATATCACTCCTCAACAGATCAAGAAAGCATTGAATACGGCTTTGTTGGGTGCTGCAGAACAATATATAGATAAGAAGAATCCGACGAAACCAAAGGCTTATGTTGAGAGAGAAAGTATCACGATGGCTGCAGATCCGATTGTTCAATACATGACCAAACAACAATTGGAGAAAGCAATTAACCAAGCACGTAAGGAAATGCAAGATGCAGCGAAGAAACTTGACTTCATGCAAGCGGCTGCCTTCCGTGACGAATTACTTAAACTGGAGGAAATCCTCAAGGAAAAATACCCAAATTGATATGAGAAAAAATGTAATATACCTACTGTTAATTCTCTCTTTGGTGATGTACTATTGCCAAAAGAACCAATCTTCCTCCGATGATGAAACGGATCGATTCACTGTCATGGTCAACGATAAGTTAGGATTCATCAATCAAAAAGGAAAACTGGTGATAAAACCACAATTTAAGAATCTCTACTCTTATCATGACGGTTTGGCTGGCGCAAGCACTGATGATAAGTGGGGTTTTATTAATGTTTCAGGTCACTATGTGATTAAACCTCAATATGAGGATGTCCAAGAGTTCATCGAAAATCTCGCAGCTGTTAAACTGGGTGACAAATGGGGATTCATCAATAAATCAGGAAAGTTGGTTATTAAGCCGACTTATGATTTCGTGATGTCGTTCAAAGATAGTATCTCCTGCGTTCGCGTGAATGATAAATGGGGATATATCGATATGACTGGTAGATATTTGGTAGAGCCACAATACGATGATGCATGGGATTTTGACGGTGATTTGGCAAGAATAAAGATGGATAACAAATGGGGATACATCAATCGACAGGGAGAATTGGTTATCCAACCACAGTTCGACGTCCTCCAAACTTTTAATAACGATATTGCAGGTGTTTGTGTGGACGATAAGTGGGGATTTATTGACAAAGAAGGGAATTATATCGTTGAACCTATCTACAATGACATATGGGCCTTTGAAGATAGCCTTGCAAGAGTCATGAAAGATGGCAAATGGGGATTTATTAATAAGGAAGGGAACTATGTCATTGAACCAATATTTGATGATGTTTGGAAGTTTGAAGAAGACCTGGCGAGAGCAAAGGTTGACGACAAATGGGGATATATCGATAAACAAGGTTCGTTCGTTATACAACCACAATTTGATGATGAATGGTCGTTTACTGAAAACTTGGCAAGTGTAAAAGTTGGTGACAAATGGGGATATATCGACAAACAAGGACAATTCGTTATAAAGCCACAATGGGATGATGCCTTAGATTTTGATGAAGGTATTGCACGTGTACGACTAAATGGCAAATGGGGCTATATTAATCAAAAAGGAAATTATATTTCCGAGCCACAATATGATGATGCCGGTTCATTTATTAATGGATTGGCGAGAGTTGAAGTGGATGATATGACTGGCTATATCAATAAAGAAGGTAAAATAATTTGGGAACCAACGAAATAATGAATGCCTGATAACAATTTCTATTTTTTAAAATTGAAAATATTATAAATACCAAAAAGTTTGTACTTTTGTAAAGTAAAATTTAAATAGAATTTGATATGAACACAAAAAAGACAATTATGAAAACATCTAAGGCTTCGGTCTTTCTATGTGCAGTTACCCTATTATTAGGCATGAACTTCACTTTTTCTTCGTGTAGTGATGATAACGACTACACACCGCCTATTATGAAGAAGACAAATTTAGAATATCTTCTAGAGGACTATGAAACAGTTATTGCACACTATCCTGTGATGGACGGCCATTTTATGGAGGCTCGTTACGAACTGAACGGGAAAATATCGGATTATCCAGCAAAAGAATTATATCCAGTAATGGTAACCTACTGCTACTATTACTTTCAAGAAATTGAGGATGAATACCGTGCAGCTGTCGTATATCATGAACGTGAATTTAAAGAAGGAACTACACCTATTATCATCGTAGAACAAGCTACAGCTCCTTGGGTTAACGGTAAAATCATGCCGGTTAATGAGAATTATATCACACTGGATCAAGCTATCGACAATGTAAAGAAATCAAATTGCAAAGATCCTGAGACAAGATTCGTCACTTTGCGTTATCCGGTAATCGGTGGTTTCGACCGTGGCCATGCACTTTACGTCTTTGGTATCTCTGATACGCAAGCTGAACACGTATTTGTGGATGCCCTTAACGGAGAAGTCATCGTTCGCGACTATTAAACATTATAAACATAGATATGTAAATCCCCAAGGTCACCAGACTTTGGGGATTTTTTTTAAAAGCCGTTTTGCGACGTCAGTATTTATCACATAAAATCCCTAAAAACAGACGTGCTGATTTCAAAACTCGATATTCTAGTTCAGAAACTCGAATTTCCGCTTCAAAAACTCGATATTTTGACGAAATAACACGATTATATATAGTGAAAAGTCGAGTAATTGAAATCAAAAATACGATAAAATAAGAGGGACATCAAAATGTCCCTCAAAATATGCAAATACTGTCAAATCAGAGAGCTGGAATCTCTTTGATTGGCATGATTTCTACACTCTTTACAAACAGTTCTCCACCTTCAGATTGCAGCTGCAAACGACCGCCAGTCAGTGGAACCATCTGACCATCCTTTTCGTACTGGATATTACTTGTTCGCATCACTACTTTACCGTTCACTACGTGTACAGACTCTTGACCAACACAGTAGATCTCAATTGTATTCCATTCACCTACAGGATTTTCCGCACTTTGACGAATGGAGATCATACGAGAATTATTCTTTGCACCAATTGAGTTTACAGGAGCATTCTCATTATAAAAGTATTTACCATCCTCATTATCAGTCTTTGCATCCAACAAAACATCCGTACCAATCATATAAACCTCACCCATTTGTCCATGTTTCAACTGACATTCAACAGACGACATGAATGTATTAAAGCTGGCACCCAACGGTCCATGACTATGATACAACAATCCACAATTAAAATTCGTCGTTTCTTTCTCACCCCACTTCATCACAATACGAGCGTGGTAGTTCGAGAAGGACTCTTTCGTAGCTAATGACCCAAAAACTTCACCTGAGATATGAATAACCTTTTCACCGTCCAACTCAGTAACAGAGAATACATTATCAGGAGTTGCCGTGGCAGCCAAATCTTCGTGACCACCAAAAGCAGGACCAAGATATTTCTCCCAATTATCGAGATTCTCACCATTAAAGACCTGTTGCCAAGGAGTTTCCTTCTCAGAACAAGACAACATCATAAATGCTATCAAGCATCCGAACATCAAAAAAATTCTTTTCATAATACGTTTTCTTTAAATATTACTTTGATGCGAAGATACAAATAAAAAATCACTCTTCACATCAAAATGCTCATTATCAATTAAAAATATTATAAGCCCTATTTACGACAAAAAAAGTTTCAAAAAAACTTCATGAATTACTTGCAGGGAAAAAAAATATATGTACCTTTGCATCCGCAATCATGCAACTAACATGAGTAATTGGTGCGTTAGTTCAGCCTGGTTAGAATGCCTGCCTGTCACGCAGGAGGTCACGG
>CAMVLL010000084.1 GCA_947168315.1 uncultured Bacteroidota bacterium
TGCCGATTTAACGGGATTGGGTGCATCAGAGAACTTAGTCAAGTTGAAGAGTTATGTGATATCTTCCGCTCATGGTTTGAAGCCGGTTGCTACCGTCAAGATAGAAATCTGTGGAAAAGAGTACGAGACGATGTCGAGTGGTGATGGTCAGTACGACGCTTTTGTGCGTGCCATTCGTAAGATCTATAAGAACGAGTTACTGCGAAAGTTCCCGATGCTTACCGATTACAACGTAAATATCCCGAAGGGCGGTCGTACAGACGCCTTTGTTCGTACCATCATTACTTGGAGTTTTCAGGATAGAGTCTTCAGAACTCGTGGATTGGACCCTGATCAGACTGTCTCTGCCATGAAGGCAACATTTAAAATGTTGAACATAATTGAAAAAGATTATGAAAAAATGCCTCCATATATTGACGTTAATAAATAATTCCGTAATATTGCGTAATGAATAACGATAAAAAGATATAAGACTATGAATTTAAAAATAGCTGTTTTACCAGGTGATGGTATCGGACCAGAGATTTCTGTTCAAGGTGTTGACGTAATGACTGCTGTATGTGAGAAGTTTGGTCATGAAGTGGAATATATCTATGCGATTTGTGGTGCAGACGCCATTGACAAGGTAGGAGATCCATTCCCAGAAGAGACATTCCAGATTTGTCAAGAATCTGATGCCGTCTTGTTCTCGGCTGTTGGCGATCCGAAATACGACAATGATCCGACCTCAAAGGTTCGTCCTGAGCAAGGTCTGCTTGCTATGCGTAAGAAATTAGGGCTGTTCGCCAATATCCGTCCGGTTCAGACATTCAAATGCTTGGTACATAAGTCTCCGTTGAAAGATGAATTGGTGGCGAATGCCGATTTTATTTGTATTCGTGAACTGACCGGTGGTATGTATTTCGGTGAGAAATATCAAGATAACAACAAAGCTTATGACACTAATATCTATACTCGTCCTGAGATTGAACGAATCTTGAAAGTAGGATTCGAGTATGCGATGCGTCGCAATAAGCACCTGACAGTGATTGATAAGGCCAATGTCCTTGCATCCAGTCGGCTGTGGCGTCAGATTGCCCAAGAGATGGAACCTTCTTATCCAGAAGTGAAGACCGATTATATGTTTGTCGACAATGCTTCGATGAGAATGATTCAAGAACCAACGTTCTTCGACGTCATGGTTACGGAAAATACGTTTGGAGATATCCTGACTGATGAAGGTTCTTGTATCAGCGGGTCTATGGGACTGTTACCTTCAGCCTCTACCGGTGAAAGTACGCCAGTTTTTGAACCGGTTCATGGTTCATGGCCTCAGGCAAAAGGTCTGAATATCGCCAACCCGATCGCTCAAATTCTATCGGTTGCCATGCTCTTCGAGTATTTCGGTTTGAAAGAAGAAGGCGCTTTGATACGTAAAGCAGTGGATGCTTCGTTAGATGCTGAGGTACGTACACCTGAGATTCAAGTAGAAGGAGGCGCACATTACGGAACCAAGGAAGTTGGCGCTTGGATTGTGGATTACATTAAAAAGGCTTGATGTAAGGAATGATGAGACGAGGCCTCTTATTAAGTTTGTCCTTGATATTGTCTTTCTCGCTTTCTGCACAGGAATATCGTGATTTGGCTGCCCGAGCATTCGATGCCGCCCAACATGATAGTCTGGAAAAGGCTGAGATTCTCTTCAAGCAAGCTCTGGAAAAGGAACCGACCAACATTCGTAATTCGATGCTTTTCTCCAATCTCGGAACTGTTCAGCAACGAATGGGAAAGATTGATGAGGCCATCGAGTCCTATTCGCTTGGATTGAACCTTGCTCCACAGTCGGTAAAGATTCTTTTGAATCGGGCGTCGTTATATCTACAGAAGGATTTGCTCGATAAAGCCTATATTGACTACTGTAACGTGTTGGATGTTGATCGGAAGAACGAAGAAGCTTTGCTTTATCGTGCCTATATCTATACGCGTCGTCGTAATTATAAAGAAGCCCGCATTGATTATAATACGCTTTTGCAAATGCTCCCCGAACATCGGATGGGAAGGTTGGGACTTGCCCTTCTTGATCAGAAGGAGATGCGCTATCGCGAAGCAACTGAAATCTTTAACCGACTTTTGGATGACGATCCCAACGACACCGCTATTCTGAAAGCTCGTGCTAATTTGGAGATGGAGATGGAATTACCCGATATGGCTTTGCTCGACGTGAATACTGTCATACGTTTGACACCCAATGACGCGGAAGCCTATCTAATGAAAGGAGATATTTACCTCATCCTGAAGAAAAAGAAGGATGCCAACAAGGCCTACGATAAGGCTGTCAGCTTAGGAATTCCTCGTCCGGAAGTACTAAATCGAATGAAACAACAAAAGAATTAGGCTTGTCACATTAGTGACAAAGGCTTTCCACCTAGGTGACAAAAGCTTTCCACTAATGTGACAAGGGCTTTCCACCTTGGTGACAAGCTTAAATCAAAAAGAGAAAGGATAAAAAAGAAAGGATGTCTTTGGTAAGACATCCTTCTTTTATTAGAGAGTATTCTGTTTCAGTTGTTCGATGAACTTGTCGATGCGTTCCATTTGTTGTGGAACTCGAATGTTTTGCGGGCAGTGTGGTGTACACTGGTTGCAACCAGTACAGTGATTTGCCTGACGAAGTTTTTCTACACTGCGGTCATAGCCAACCAAGAACGCACGACGTGCCTTCACATAGTTTGGATCTTGACGGCTCTTCGGGACATTTCCTTCGTTGACACATTTATTATAATGCAAAAGGATGGCTGGAATATCCAAACCGTAAGGACAAGGCATACAATACTTACAGTCGTTGCAAGGAATGGTCGGGTACTTCATCATGATATCTGCGGTATCATAGAGGAATTGTTTTTCTTCCTCGGTCAGAGGAACCAACGGAGCGAACGAACGGATGTTGTCTTGCAGGTGTTCCATGTATGTCATACCACTCAAAACGGTAAGAATGTTTGGAGCGGAACCGCAATAGCGGAATGCCCACGAAGCGACACTGCTCTCAGGACTCTGTTGTTTGAAGCGGCGAACCACATGATCGGGTACTCTTGACAAGCGACCGCCCAACAAAGGCTCCATGATCACAGCCGGAATGTTACGTTTTTCCAACTCTGTGTAAAGATATTCCGCGTTCACGTTACGACGATTGTTTTCCTTTGCGTGCTTCCAGTCGAGATAGTTCATCTGAATCTGTACGAAATCCCAATGATATTCGTCTTGTTTGCTTAAAAGATAATCAAAAAGCTCTACCGCACCATGGAATGAGAAGCCCATGTGACGGATTCGCCCGGCTTCACGCTCCTTCATCAAGTAATCAATCAAGCCGTTATTGACAAAACGATTATTAAAGTCGGCAATCGGGTCGACACCACCGCCCACAGAGTGTAGCAAATAGTAATCAATGTAATCAACTTGGAGATCTGCTTTTGATTTCTCGTACATGCCTACAGAACGTTGGAATGATTCCTGTGGAGTCATGTTCGGATTGACGAAGAAATTCGACATCTTCGTTGCCACATAGTATTTTTCACGTGGATGACGTTTCAAAGCATTACCCGTAACTCGTTCAGACCAGCCCTGACAATAAACAGGAGATGTGTCGAAATAGTTCACTCCATGTTCGATCGCATAGTCGACTAACTTGTTTACTTGCTCTTGATCCAACGGATTACCGTCTGCGGTGGGCTTATCCAAGTTAGGCCAACGCATACAGCCGTATCCTAACAGCGAAACCTTGTCTTCTCCAGTCGATGCAAATGAACGTAAAGTCATTTTGTCGGTAGGAATAGGACCTGTATAGGTGGAGTTAGGGTTGAGTTCCTGATCTTTTTTCGGACTACATGAAGCAAAAGTCACGGCAGATGTGGCAGATATTCCTAAAGTCTTTAGGAAATCGCGTCTATTGATAGTATGTATCTTTTTCATAAGTTTGCTCTTTTTAAATTACACGGTGAACTTCATGTCCTTCTACATAGATAGCGCTAAGCGGACGTGCAGGACAAAGGTTCTCGCAGGCTCCGCAACCGATACAACGTTCTTCGTCCACAACAGGAATCTGGAGAGAACGAGGATCATCTGGGTCAGAAGGAACCATTTGAATAGCTCCTGTAGGACAGTGACGCGAACAGTTACCACATGATTGACCGTCGGCAATAGGAATACATAATTCACGAATCCAAACAGCATGACCAACTTGTGTAGAAGAACGCTCTTCGATGCTGATTGGTCGGATAGCACCCGCCGGACATACTTGTGAACAACGGTTACATTCCGGACGACAGTAGCCAATCTCGAAAGAAGCGATTGGTTGCATCAGTTTCATCAAGTCGGTGGATGGACGAAGCACTCCATTTGGACACTCAGCCACACAAAGTTGACAAGCGGTACAGTGACTGTACATGTTTTTTGCGCTCTTAGATCCCGGAGGAGTGATGCCCGTCATACGTTTTGGAGCTTTCTTTTCAACGATGTCGGCATAGCCACCATCCATCTTGATAATATCATCATCCAGTTTCTCTTGTGCCTTTGCCAATGAAGCTGTCGCAAGGATTGCAGTAGCTGTCAAAACACTACGCTTCGCATCATCAACCTTTTCCTTTTCTTCAGCCTTCTTTGCGAGACGTTCAGCTTTGGCAGCCTCACGCTTAGCAATCTTCTCAGCATTTGCCTTGGCAGCCTCGACAAGATGAAGTTGCTGATCCTTGGTTAGATGTTGATAATGCAGTGCATCGCTATCGCAAGTCACGATACAGTTTCCACAAGTCACACAACGACTATAATCAAATTGGAATGCTTTGTAATCGATACAAGCAGCCTTACATTTCTTCGAGCATTTTCCACACTGAATACATTTATCAGGATTGATCACCGGTTTGAACCAAGAGAACTTGGCGAAGAATCCCAAAACAGTACCAACCGGACAAATGGTGTTGCAGTATGTTCTTCCATTGCGTGCCGCTAAGATAAAGACGATAACAAAAGTGACCACTGCGATGATAAAGGTTGGCAAACTCTTTATCCAGGTATCTACATGGTAGAAGCTGTAACTCTCGGCTTTCTCCGCAAAATAGGCGAGGACATTATTGCCTGCGATCCAAATAGGTTGCAAAAGATTGCTGGCTATACGGCCATATGAGCTGTACGGAGCCAACAAAGCAACGAATGATCCGACACCTGCAATCAAAGCAATAATAAACAAAGCTAACACCCCGTATCTTAACCATGACTTTGCAGGAGAATAAGAGTAAGGAAGTTTGCGTTTATTCTTTGGTTTAAACCAATTGCCTATTCTTGCCATAATATCTTGCATGACACCCATCGGACAAATTACTGAACAGTAAATTCTTCCGAAGATAAGAGTCAGAGCAATCAAGGCGATAATCACGATTAAATTCAAAGCCAATACAGCAGGCAAGAATTGAATCTTAGCCATCCATCCCAACCATGCATGTAACGATCCTGTGAAATCCAGGAATAATAAAGTGATACATGTGAAAAAGATGATAGCTAACGTTAGTCTGATTTTACGTAGCATAAGTAATTCTTTTGTTATTAGATATTATAAGATACAAATATAAATATTTGAACTGAAATAACTTTGGTTTCTAAAAAAAAAAAATCAATAAAAAATTAAAAAAAACATGACTAAGTAAAAGTTAGTAGATTAGAAAGTTAAAATCAATGCAGAAAAGTTTTCCATCTAAATAAATTAATTGTAACTTTGCACCTCGATTAATTTAGGTAAATAATATACTATTATATATGAATAAGAAATTTGCGGAGCACAGTGGCTTGGACCTTTCTCAAGTTAACAAAGAAGTGCTAAAGAAATGGGATGATAATGATGTCTTTTCAAAGAGTATGACCGAGCGTGAAGGTTGTCCTTCCTTTGTTTTCTACGAAGGTCCTCCTTCAGCAAACGGAATGCCGGGTATTCATCACGTGATGGCTCGTACCATTAAGGACACCGTATGTCGTTATAAGACGATGAAGGGATTCCAGGTAAAGCGTAAAGCCGGTTGGGATACTCACGGACTGCCTGTCGAACTGAGTGTAGAGAAGGCTTTGGGTATCACAAAGGAAAACATCGGAAAGACCATTTCTGTTGCAGATTACAACATGGCTTGTCGGAAAGATGTGATGAAGTTCACGAAAGAGTGGACGGATCTGACTCATAAGATGGGTTATTGGGTTGATACCGAGGATCCTTACATCACATACGACAACCGTTATATCGAGACTCTTTGGTGGTTACTTAAGGAACTCTATAAGAAAAATCTTCTTTATAAAGGATACACCATTCAACCATACTCACCAGCTGCCGGAACAGGCTTAAGTTCACATGAGTTGAACTTACCAGGCTGTTATAAGGATGTGAAAGATACGACAGTTGTCGGTCAGTTCCGTATGCTTGATCCGAAGCCGGAGATGAACGAGTGGGGAACTCCTTACTTCTTGGCTTGGACAACTACTCCTTGGACCTTACCTTCAAACACAGCACTTTGTGTGGGCCCGAAGATTGAGTACGTTGCCGTTCAGACATACAATGCTTATTCTGGCGAAAAGATGACAGTTGTCTTGGCTAAACCATTATTGTACGCTCATTTCAATCAAAAGGCTGAAGGAATCGCTTTGGAAGATTACAAGAAAGGTGATAAGCTGGTTCCGTTCAAGGTTGTCGGTGAGTATAAAGGTACCGACTTGATTGGAATGAAGTACGAACAACTCTTCCCGTGGGTAAAACCGGTCAATGTGGACGAGAAAGGCAATTGGACAAATGCGGAAGATAAAGCATTCCGCGTAATCCCAGGTGATTATGTTACGACTGAAGATGGTACAGGTATCGTTCATATCGCTCCAACCTTTGGTGCTGACGATGCTAACGTGGCACGTGCCGCAGGCATTCCGCCACTCTTCATCATCAATAAGAAAGGAAAAGCTTGTCCGATGGTTGACTTAACCGGTAAGTTCTACCTGATGGATGAGATGGATGATACATTCAAGACCACTTGTGTAAACGAAGGTTTGTATCAAGAATATCAAGGACGTTTTGTGAAGAATGCGTATGATCCTCAATTCACGGTGAATGGTAAGTGGGATCAGGCTGCATCGGATGCTGCGGAAAGCTTGGATATCTATATTTGTATGAGAATGAAGGGTGAGAACAAAGCCTTCAAGATTGAAAAGCACGTCCATAACTATCCACATTGCTGGCGTACAGATAAACCTGTCCTTTATTATCCGTTGGATAGCTGGTTCATCCGCTCTACTGCAGTGAAAGATCGTATGATCGAATTGAACAAAACAATCAACTGGAAACCGGAATCAACTGGTACCGGTCGTTTTGGCAAATGGCTGGAGAACTTGAATGATTGGAACTTAAGTCGTTCACGTTACTGGGGAACGCCGCTTCCAATCTGGCGTGATGAAGATGGTAAAGAGATCTGCATCGGTTCTGTAGAGGAATTATACCAAGAGATTGAGAAATCAATCGCTGCCGGTTATATGAAATCCAATCCTTATAAGAATAAAGGTTTTGTTCCTGGCGAATATAATAAGGCAAACTACGACAAGATTGACTTGCACCGTCCATACGTGGATGATATTATTCTTGTATCAGAAAGTGGTAAGCCGATGAAACGTGAGGAAGACTTGATCGACGTATGGTTCGATTCAGGCTCAATGCCTTACGCTCAGTTGCATTATCCGTTCGAGAACAAGGAGATTGTCGATAACCGTTCTTATTATCCAGCCGACTTTATCGCAGAAGGCGTTGACCAGACTCGTGGATGGTTCTTTACATTACATGCTATCGCTACCATGATATTTGATAGTGTAGCATTCAAGAACGTTATCTCAAACGGCCTTGTATTGGATAAGGACGGAAATAAGATGTCAAAGCACTTAGGTAATGCCGTTGAACCGTTTGGTGCTATTGAGAAGTTTGGTTCTGACCCATTACGTTGGTATATGATCACGAACTCTTCACCATGGGATAACCTGAAGTTTGACGAATCAGGTGTGGACGAAGTACGTCGTAAGTTCTTTGGTACCTTATATAATACCTATTCATTCTTTGCATTGTATGCGAATGTGGATGGTTTCACTTTCAATGAAGAGGAAGTACCTGTTGAGAATCGTCCGGAAATTGACCGTTGGATACTTTCTGAGCTGAACAGCATGATAAAGGCTGTGGATGCAGACTATGCTGATTACGAGCCGACCAAGGCAGGTCGTTTGATCAATGAGTTTGTCAACGATAATCTGAGTAACTGGTATGTTCGTTTGAACCGCAAACGTTTCTGGGGAAGCGCAATGTCACAGGATAAACTCTCAGCATATCAAACACTTTATACATGTCTGGAGACTGTTGCTAAACTGATGGCGCCGATAGCTCCGTTCTATGCTGACATGCTTTACAAAGATTTGACGAGTGTGACTGGTCGTGATAACGACAAAGTGTCTGTTCACTTGGCTTTGTTCCCTGTTGCAGATGAAAACCTGATCGATAAGGAATTGGAAGCACGCATGCAGATGGCACAGAAAGTAACATCCATGGTTTTGGCTTTACGTCGTAAGGTTAATATCAAGGTTCGTCAACCGCTGCAGACTATTTTGATTCCTGTTACTGATGATGAACAAAGACGTCACATAGAAGCTGTTAAGGATTTGATTCTGAACGAAGTAAATGTTAAAGAACTTAAGTTGCTTGACAGTACGACAGGATTCCTGGTAAAGAAAGTAAAATGTAATTTCAAACTGTTAGGTCCGAAGTTTGGTAAGCAAATGAAAGCAGTTGCCGCACAGATGAGCACATTATCACAGGAAGCAATTGCGGAATTTGAAAAGAATGGTCAATATACTTTGGGCATTGATGGTGTACCAGCAGTTGTTGATATCAATGATGTTGAAATCTACAGTGAAGATATTCCAGGATGGCAGGTTGCTAACGATGGAAAACTGACTGTAGCCTTGGAAGTTACCGTTACAGACGCCCTTCGCAAGGAAGGTATTGCACGTGAATTGGTTAACAGAATCCAGAATATCCGTAAGAGTAGCGGCCTGGAGATTGTTGATAGAATTCATGTTTATTTGTCAAAAAATTCAGCTATAAACGATGCTGTAATTGAATATAATAATTATATTTGCAACCAAGTACTGGCTAATGACATTACATTGATGGATGAAGTTAGTGACGGTACCGAGTTGGAGTTTGATGATTTCAAACTTTATGTGAAAATTGTAAAAGAATAATAACCTATTTAATCTATCAACATGGGAGAGAAAACAAGATATTCGGATGCTGAACTTGAGGAGTTCCGTTCCATTATTATGGAAAAACTAGAACTTGCAGAGCGTGATTATAATAAGTATAAGAATATTATCATGAATATTGATGGCAATGACGTTGATGATACATCTCCTACTTATAAAGTTTTGGAAGAAGGCGCAAATACCCTTTCAAAAGAAGAGACAACACGTTTGGCCGCAAGACAATTGAAGTTCATCCAGAATTTGCGTGCAGCTTTGGTTCGCATTGAGAACAAGACTTATGGCGTTTGTCGTGTGACAGGAAAACTGATTCCGAAAGAACGTTTACGTGCAGTTCCTCATGCAACACTGAGTATTGAGGCAAAAGAGCAAAACAAAAAATAATTGAGTGTGGTGCATCGGGAAACAGTTTCCTTTGATGCACCATATTTTAAATAATCAAAATGAAGCAAAAAGGTTATCTAGCAGCCTTTATTATAATAGGTGTACTCGTTATTGACCAGATTATTAAGATCTGGGTCAAGACTACGATGTTCTTGCATAGTAGTATTCACATCACGGATTGGTTCCAAATTTTCTTTACGGAGAACAATGGTATGGCCTTCGGTATGGAATTGTTTGGTAAATTGTTTCTGACGACTTTCCGTATTGTTGCCGTTATTTTGATTCTATGGTATTTAGTTGATATTATCAAACGGAATCTGAAAACAGGATATATTGTTTGTATAGCAATGATCTTGGCTGGTGCATGTGGAAACATTATCGACTGTGTCTTTTATGGCGTTATTTTTAACGAGAGCACTTATTCGCAGATCGCTTCATTCGTTCCTGTTGGCGAAGGCTACGGTTCTTGGTTCCAAGGAAGGGTTGTGGATATGTTCTATTTCCCAATCATTGATACACATTGGCCAAGTTGGTTGCCGATCTGGGGAGGGCAACACTTCATCTTCTTCAGTCCGATATTTAACTTTGCTGATGCTTCCATCAGTTGTGGTATTATCGCCCTATTGCTTTTCTATCATAAGTATTTGAATGCTTCTTTCGGAAAGAAAAAAGAAAAGAAAGATTGATATGAACGGCTCATTCAAAGTCTTGTTGATTCTTTGCGTGTTTCTTCTTGTTGGTTGTGGTAAAGAGATTCCGAGTGATATCATCCAACCAGACAAGATGGAAAAGGTATTATACGATTATCAACTTGTTTCGGCGATGAATGACCAGATTCCATATACAGATAACTATAAAAAAGGACTTCTCCGGGAATACGTTTTCAACAAACATCGTATCACTGAGGCTGAATTTGATTCCTCACTTGTCTGGTATACAAAGCATGCCGTGCTTCTTGGCGAAATGTATGGTCGTTTGAACGAACGTATAGAGAAAGAACATGATGAGATACAGGCTCACCTTACCAATCGTACGAATGAGGTAACTGTCAGTAGTCCTGGTGATACCGTAAATGTGTGGAGAGGAGAGTCTCTTTATCTGCTGAGTAAGAATAATATCCGTAACCGTATAGATTTTACGATTCAAAGGGATTCAAATTTCCATGTGCGTGATGAATACGCATGGAATCTTGATTTGATTTTCCTACCCAAGCATACCTCGAACGTAACTCTTGGTATGAGCGTCATATATACCAACGATTCTGTCGTTGGAAAGACGATAGAGGTCAACAAAACGGGTTCATATCAGATATATCTGCGATGTGACTCTGCATTTACAGTGAAAGAGTTGAACGGATTTGTTTATCTTCATCCAGGGAAAGAACAGGAAAATGGACTCATTCTTAATCATGTGAACTTGATGCGTTATCATGTGGGGTCGGATTCAACCAATATAGAAACAAATCGACCTAAGCTCTTACCAAAGGATTCTATTATTTTGAAAGCACCTAAACTACAAAAAACTCGGTAAGATATTTTAGATGAAGGAAACTATTCTGATCATAATCCTTTTCTTTTCTGCTATTCAATTATTGAACGGACAGAATTTCCGCCATATTGGTTTGGTGGATGGTCTTGTCCAACCTTCTGTGATGGCTATCTGTCAAGATAAAATTGGTAGGATGTGGTTTGGAACGCGTGAAGGAATTAACGTGTACGATGGTGAGTATATGTCATCCTTTCGTGGCTGGATAAAAGAGTCGATTGAGACAGATTCTCTTTGGATTGGTAGTAATGTCAGTAAGATTCTATCCGACAAATATGACAACATTTATATCGATATCGACAAGAACCTTGTCAAATACGATCTACATAGAGGCTGCTTCTCCCTAATAGAAGAAGATATTAATGCCATCACCAATTATCATGGAAATATCTACTACCTGAAAAATGATTCTTTGTATTGCAATGATGCTCAAAATGATGAAAAATCTTTTGTATATCATTTTTCTTTTGATAAAAATATCAGTGTGCTGTACATAACGGATGATTCTTTCTTTT
>CAMVLL010000085.1 GCA_947168315.1 uncultured Bacteroidota bacterium
ATCATTAATACCTGTAACCTTTCGACGATGCATATCAACAACCTTCAACTGTCGTCGGCCATTGATGAGGAACTGCACGAAGAAAACAAACAGAAGAACCGTTTTATCTTGTCGGATACCAATGCTTTGCTGCATCATTTCGTGACAAACGAGGACTCACCATTCATTTTCGAGAAACTGGGATCAACCATCAACCACATCATGATGGATGAATTTCAAGATACATCAAAACTTCAATGGGAGAACTTCAAGTTCCTGGTATTAAACGGATTATCACAAGGATATAGTAGCTTGATTGTTGGCGACGTAAAACAGTCTATCTATCGTTGGCGACATAGTGACTGGCAGATTTTAAACGACTTAGAAGACAAGTAGGAACAATTCCCGATTGAAGGTAAGACCTTGAACACGAACCGTCGAAGCGCAGGCAATATCGTCCGATTCAACAATCTGCTATTTCAAAACATTGTTGAGAACATACAACCCAAAGATGAGGGCTTGCAAAATGCGTATCAAGACGTAAAGCAAGAGATATGCAAATATCCTAATAAGGGATTGGTGAAGGTCAACTTGTTTGAGAACTGCAAAGACGTCAATTATGACGAAGAAACGAACAAATTGCTGATAAATACAGTCAACGAACTCATCGAGAATGGTGCCGAAACAAAAGATATCGCTATTCTTATACGAGATAAAAAGAAAATTCCACTCATCGCCGAATATTTTGCAGAATTCAGCGACTATCGCATCGTTTCCAACGAAGCTTTTGAACTGCAGACTTCGACAGGAGTAAATATGCTGATCAATGCCCTGCGTTATTTACAGGATGAAAATGAGCAGATTGCATTAAATCAATTGGCGCTGGACTATCTTACCTCTGTCAAAAATGAGAAAGTGGACATACACGAGGTACTTACCAACGATGCGTTAAGTCTGCTTCCGAAAAACTACAGCAAAAGGAGAATAGAGTTGCAGCAAATGCCACTGTTCAACTTGTTGCAAGAATTGGCAACCATCTTCGAACTCAATAAGATTTCCGACGAAGATGCCTACCAGTGCGCTTTCTTCGACAAGGTGATGAAATACTTGAACGAGAACTCCTCTGACATCACACAATTCATTGAATATTGGGAAGAAGAGATGTGTTTTGATAAAATACCATCGGGCGAGATAGATGGAATACGTATCCTTTCCGTACACAGTTCAAAAGGTTTGGAATTCAAACATGTACTCATACCATACTGTGACTGGGAACAAGAGATTGATACTCGTAAGGCAGGTGATGTGTGGGTAAGTGCTAATCAGGAACCATACAACCGATTCAACATCCTACCCGTCAAATACGGTAAAGAGATGCAGGAGTCTATCTATGAAAAAGACTTCCTTGAGGAGCAAAAAAAACTGTATGTTGACAATCTCAACCTGTTATACGTTGCTCTCACCCGAGCTGAGCATAACCTCTTCATCATTGGAGATTATAAAAATAGTGGAACTCCTTCTAAGAACGTATCTGCTTGGATTAAATCGGCAGTAGAGAACATGTTCCTCACCCAACCCGATTTCATCCACAGTACATCGGGGGATGACACAATCAAACACCGCATCTCATACGAAGCTGGTGAATTGTTCATTGCTGAAAAGGAGGATAAAGAAACTTATACAACCAATAAGCTTTTGGTGAAACCGACTACAATCCCTGTCACCATGCACAGTTTCAACAACAAGATAGAGTTCAAGCAGTCGAACAAATCACACGAGTTTATCGTTCAGGAGGTATCGAAACGAGAGAAATATATCGAGCAAGGGAAACTCTTACACTACGTATTCTCCACCATCCGTACCAAAGATGATGTCGACAAGTCGATCACTCGTCTACGTATGGATGGCGTTATCGAATCAAATGAGCAGGAAAAAGAGATTAAGGAACTGACAGAGAAAGCATTGAGCATGCCTGAGGTACAAACGTGGTTCGATGGCTCGAAAGAGCTGTTTAACGAGTGTACCATCTTGTTCAAAAACGATGCCGGTGATCTTCTTACCAAACGTCCCGACCGAGTGATGGTGACCGACGAGGAAGTGATCATCGTCGACTTTAAGTTCGGACAACGAAGAGAGGAATACGTGCATCAAGTACAGGAATATATGGACTTGATGTCGGAAATGGGATATCGAAACATAAAGGGGTATCTGTGGTATGTATTTGATCAAACTATAGAAGAAATAAACTAAGATGAAAAGTTTTTTAGAACAAGTAGCCATCGAACTATATAAACGTCTGGAGGGAAATTTTGCACATACCGTAGTGGTGTTCCCCAACAAGCGTGCCAGCCTTTTCTTTAATGAATATCTGGTAAAGCAAAGCGATAAACCTATCTGGTCACCTGCTTACCTGAGCATCAGTGAACTGTTCCAAAGTATGTCAGAACTGAAGCTATGCGATCGCATCGAACTGGTTTGTCTGCTCTATAAGAGCTATGTGAAAGTCACCGGAAGTACGGAACCACTGGATGATTTTTATTTCTGGGGCGAGTTACTGATCAGTGACTTTGACGATGTGGACAAGAACAAAGTGGATGCACGAAAACTATTCTCTAACATTGATGATTTGCAACAGATAGCATCTGAAGCAACCTATCTCAATGAGGAACAGATTGAGGCCATCAATAAATTTGTCAAAAACTATAATCCACAAAGGCAATCCGAATTAAAGCAAAAGTTCAGAACTATATGGGAATCATTAGGCGATATCTACGATGATTTCCGCAAGACACTGTATGAGAAGAAATTGGCATACGAAGGCATGCTGTATCGCGATGTGATAGAGCAGTTAGATGCCGAACAACTCCCCTATCAAAGGTTTGTGTTTGTAGGGTTCAACGTCTTGAATAAAGTCGAGCATGAACTCTTCGAGAAGATCCAGTCAAAGGGTAAAGCACTGTTCTTCTGGGATTATGATTCTTTCTACTTATCAGACAAGCAGAGAAATCAGCATGAGGCAGGTCGTTTCTTACGGAACAATCTGTACGATTTTCCAAATGCACTGCCAAAAGACTGTTTCAACAACCTGTCGAACGAGAAGGATATCACTTATATCGAGACTTCTACCGACCATGCACAAACAGCCTTTCTGTCGGACTGGCTGAAAGAGAATGTGACGGAGAAGGAAAAGGAGACCGCCGTCGTGCTTTGTGATGAACAAATGCTACAACCGGTACTATATTCCTTGCCGGATAACATTCAACATGTGAACGTAACGATGGGATTTCCGCTCTCACAAACACCAATCTACAGTTTTGTGGATGCCTTCCTCACATTACACATTGACAGTTACAACGAACAAACCGGGCGATATAGTTTCAAAGCCGTAGCTGACCTGTTGAAGCATCCTTATACCCGACTGATCACGGACAAGAGCGAACAACTGCGCAAGGAATTGACGAAAGGAAATCGCTTCTTCCCGCTACCCAGTGAACTAATGAAGGATGATGAACACTTTGTATTACTCTTTGAACCACTGAAATCAAAAGAGAATGATATTTGTAGACGTCTGAATGAGGTAATCCAATTTATCGCAGGAAAATTTAGGGATGAGACAGCAGAAAAAGAACTGCATCTGACAACCAGCGATCCCTCATACCAATTATATCAGGAATCACTGTTCAAGGTTTACACCACCGTCAACCGTTTCAAATCGTTGATTGAGAATGGTACGCTCAATCTCAAGGCGGATACTCTCCGCAAGTTGATGATAAAAGTAATGTCATCCATACATATTCCTTTCCATGGTGAGCCAGCTATCGGATTACAGGTGATGGGAGTACTGGAAACACGTAACCTCGACTTCAAACATCTTATCATGCTTTCGGTAAACGAAGGCAAACTTCCTAAGACTGGCGGAGAAATCTCCTTCATCCCTTACAATTTAAGGAAGGCATTCGGCATGACAACGATCGATCATCAAATGTCTGTATATGCTTATTACTTTTATCGCCTAATGCAACGGGCAGAGAAAGTGACATTGTTGTATAATACGGCAACGGATGACATGAACAAAGGAGAATGGAGCCGCTTCTTGCTGCAATTCTTATTAGAGTGGCAGCATCCTATCAAACGGATGTACCTGGAGGCCAAACAATCACCACAACAAGTAGAAAGAATTGAAATAGCCAAAACAAAGGCAATTGTCGAACGATTGCGTAAAAGATATGATGTCAAAGTAAACAAAGAAAGTGGACTCTCTCCATCCGCTATCAATATGTACATCAACTGCAAACTGAGCTTCTATTTCCGGTATGTTGTAGGCTTGAAAGCCGCCGACAAGGTGAGTGAGGACATCGACAGTCAAATCTTTGGAACATTGTTCCATGAGGCTGCACAACTAATTTACGACGATCTTGCAAAAAGAGATAGACTTATCACAAAAGAACGGTTGGAGACATTGCTCAAAGACGAAGTGAAACTTCGATATTACATCGATCTGGCCTTCAAGAAAGAATTCTTCAAAATTAAACCAGAAGAGAAAGCCGTATACAATGGATTGCAATTGATAAACTTCGAAGTCATCCTGCGATATATCAGACAATTACTTCGATTTGATATTTCTCACACTCCGTTTACTTATGTGGCATCTGAAAAACCAATTTCCAAAGATTACGAAGTTCCTTTATCCGACACGAAGAAAATCACCATTCATTCGTATGGAATCATCGACCGTATCGACTGTAAAGATGATCAATACCGCATCATTGATTATAAGACAGGAAATCATGATTCGAATTGTAAAGATATAGAATCCATCTTTAAAGAGAATAGAGCTGATGGTAGCAACTATATCTTACAAACCCTCATGTACTCGGACATGTACACTAAAGATAACAATTATAAGGTTCAACCCGGATTATTGTATATTCAAAAGACAACAAAGGAAGATTTTATACCAACAGTCAGCATAGCAAAGAATATTGTTGAAGATTATGCGGATTTTAAAGTAGATTTTCAAGAAAAATTAATAGCTTTGCTAAAGGAAATGTTTTCTGAGGGTGGTGTTTACAATCAAACAAATATAGAGGATCATTGTAAGTACTGCGATTACAAACCGATATGTAAAATAAAAGCAAAGAAGATATGAAACCAGTAAAAGTAGGGTTACTGACCAAAATCATCATTGCCATTATCTTGGGTATCATGTTCGGCAACATCCTTCCCGAGATTCTTGTACGCATATTTGTAACATTCAACGGATTATTCAGTCAGTTCCTTGAATTCATTATTCCGCTTATCATTATCGGTTTAGTCACTCCTGCCATCGCAGATATCGGTAAAGGAGCGGGCAAAATGCTCCTTGTTACCGCACTTATCGCTTATGGTGCTACCCTACTTTCCGGATTTTTCTCGTTTGGCGTCGGTAACAGCATCTTCCCGAATATTATTTCACCGGGAATATCGCTGGAGGATATCAGTGAAGCGAAGAATGTATTACCTTTCTTTACGATAACCATCCCTCCTTGCATGGGAGTTATGACTGCCTTGGTGATGGCTTTCACGCTCGGTCTCGGCATTGCGTACCTGTCGACTAATACATTAAAGAACGTGTTCTACGACTTTAAGGAAATCATCGTGAAGACGATTAAAGTCGTCATTCTTCCGCTCTTACCTATTTATATTTTCGGCATCTTTTTGAATATGACGCACAGTGGACAAGTTTTTCACGTGCTGTCAGTGTTCATCAAGATTATCGGCATTATCTTCATTATGCATATTGCCCTGTTGATTTTCCAATACTGTATTGCTGCCCTGTTTGTCCGTCGTAATCCTTTCAAATTATTGGGCAAAATGCTTCCTGCCTATTTCACCGCATTAGGGACACAGTCATCAGCTGCAACCATTCCTGTTACCTTAGCTCAAGCCATCAAGAATGGTGTATCCAAAGATATTGCAGGCTTTGTCATTCCACTTTGTGCAACGATTCACTTGTCGGGAAGCACATTGAAGATTGTTGCCTGTGCTCTTGCATTAATGATCATGCAGGGTATGCCATACACATTCGGCATGTTTGTTGGCTTTATCTTCATGTTAGGAATCACGATGGTAGCAGCCCCGGGAGTGCCAGGCGGTGCAATCATGGCATCTTTGGGTGTTCTCTCATCGATTCTTGGTTTTGGAGAGAGCGAGCAAGCATTGATGATTGCTTTATATATCGCCATGGATAGCTTTGGAACAGCTTGTAACGTGACTGGCGATGGAGCCATTGCACTGATTGTGGACAAGTTGTTCAAGTCTAAGGATGTAATAGTAGAAACTCAAGAATAAATAATATAAAAGAAGAAACTTTAAAAAAGGTCATTATGAAAAGAAAATTAAACTTATTGTTATGCGGCTTGTTGTTTGTAACAGGCATCTCCGCACAAAAGCAATTCAAGTTGTCCTCACCTGATGGCAGTTTGACAACAAACATCGTAGTAAACAAACAGGTAACCTACGATATCTCAGTAGATGGACGACAGATTGTTAAACCATCTGTTATTGCTTTAGAAACAGAGGACCCAAAAGTTTGGGGAAATGAAGTGAAAGCTAAAGGTAGTGTACAACGTGTCATCAATGAGACGATTGATTCTCCTTTCTATCGTTCTACTCAGATGAAGAACAACTGCAAGGTTTTGACTATCAACCTGAACAACCAATTCAGTGTTGAATTCCGTGCATACAATGATGGTATCGCTTATCGTCTGATCAGCAATGTCAAGAAACCATTCAATATTGTCAAGGAAACAGTAGAATATAACTTTGCAAACGACTATACCGTAACCAATCCTTACGTTCGTGCAGGAAGAGACGGTAACTTCCAAAGCCAATTCTTTAACTCGTTCGAAAGCTTATACAGTATCAACAAACTGTCGGAGATGAATGCTCAACGCTTATCTTTCCTTCCGTTGGTTGTTGATGCAGGCAACGGTGTGAAAGTTGAGATTACCGAAACACATCTGGAGAACTATCCTGGACTTTACCTCGTTAGTGCAGGCAAGAGCGCACAAGCATTGAAGGGTGTACACGCTCCTGTTCCAAAAGAGCTGAAGCAAGGTGGCCACAACGAACTGCAGATGTTGGTTCAAACCGCTGAGAACTATGTAGCAAAGGTGGAGAAAGCACGCACATTCCCTTGGCGTATCGCCATGGTCAGCAGAGCAGATAAGGACTTGGCAAACAACAACCTCAGTTACTTATTGGCTGCTCCATCACGTCTGAAAGATATTTCTTGGGTTAAGCCAGGTAAGGTGGCATGGGATTGGTGGAACGATTGGAACATCGAAGGTGTAGATTTCCGTGCAGGCATCAACAACGACACCTATAAATATTATATCGACTTCGCATCAAAGCATGGTATCGAATATATCATTCTGGATGAAGGATGGGCAGTAAACAAGAAAGCTGATCTGTTCCAAGTAATCCCAGAAATTGATTTGAAAGAAATCATCAGCTATGGAAAGAGCAAGAATGTTGGTATTATCCTTTGGGCAGGCTACTGGGCTTTTGCACGTGACATGGAACATGTTTGCAAACACTTTGCAGAAATGGGTGTCAAAGGTTTCAAAGTTGACTTTATGGATCGTGACGACCAAGCAATGACCAAGTTCTATTACGATGCTGCAGAAACAGCTTCAAAATATAAATTGATGCTCGACTTCCACGGTGCATTCAAACCATCAGGATTGACTCGTACTTATCCGAATGTAATCAACTTCGAAGGTGTATATGGTTTGGAGAATGCTAAGTGGGGTTCTAGAGATCGTGATCATGTGATTTATGATGCACAGATTCCATTCATCCGTCAGGCAGCTGGTCCGATGGACTACACTCAAGGTGCAATGAAGAACGCTGTTTTACGTAATTTCTACGGTTCTAACTCTGAGCCAATGAGTATGGGTACACGTTGCCACCAGTTAGCACTTTATATCGTACTTGATTCACCAATCAACATGCTTTGCGACTCTCCTACCAACTATATGAAAGAGCCGGATTGTACTGAGTTTATCGCTCAAATCCCTACTGTTTGGGATCAGTCATGTGTGATGGAAGGTGAAATCGGTAAGTTCATCGTAACAGCACGCCAGAAAGGAAACACATGGTACATCGGTGGTATTACGGATTGGACAGCTCGAGATATCAACGTTGATACATCCATCCTTCCTGCAGGCAACTACCAGATGGAAATCTTCCAAGATGGTGTAAATGCAGACAGAAAAGGAACCGACTTCAAGAAAATTGTAAAAGAATTCAAGGCCGGAAGTCCGCTGCAAATACATCTTGCACCTGGAGGTGGCTTTGCTATCAAATTTATCAAGAAGTAAGAAATTCTTCATAAAGCAAGAAGGCTGTCAAATTTGACAGCCTTCTTTATTTTTATTTACTTAGAAACTTGGTGCTCAAGTAATTATTAAATGCTTCGCGATAGTTATCACCAATTGGTATGTATGTGTCTCTATCCAAAATAATTCTATTCTTGTTTACCTCTTGAATCAACTTCAGATTGATAATATATGAGCGATGGACACGCATAAACGTGCTCACCGGCAAGCGTTCCTCCAACTTTTTCATACTGAGTAAGACGATGAGTGGCTTAGGTTCATCAACAAGGTAGATTTTCAGGTACTCACTCATACTCTCCACATACATGATACGATTGATTTCTACGCGAACAATCTTATATTCTGTCTTAAAGAAGATGGCATCATCCATATCCACAACGGAAACTGAAACCGCATTCATCAGTTCATATTGCTTCTTTACTTTGCGAGCAGCACGAATAAAATCGTCAAGACCAAAAGGCTTTAACAAGTAATCGATGGCATCGACCTTATATCCCTCCAATGCATATTCGGAATATGCTGTTGTAAATACGACCAACAATGGTGTACTCAACGTTTTTACGAAATCCATTCCATTTAGATCGGGCATATTGATATCGACAAACAGCGCATCTACTTGTTCGTTATGAAGAATCTCCTTCGCCTCCACCGCACTTTGACAGGCTGCGACTAACTCCAGAAACGGAGTTTGCATGATATAGGAAACCAATTGCTTTAAAGCCAAAGGCTCATCATCTATTGCTAAACATTTAATCATAAAGGTTGTTTTATACTTTCAACGTATTGATATTGGTAGGTAATTCTAAGTTCACTTCGTATGTAAGTGGCTCATTCATGATTTCGAAAGTGAAATCATTGCCATAAATCAGTTCCAAACGCTTTCTAGCATTTGTCAATCCTATTCCACCAGCTTCTTCCATAACTTCCGAATCATGTTTACTGTTTAAACAACGAAAGTGGATTCGGTCGTTTTCAACTTTAATAGAGATATCAATAAACGAGTCCTTTTGATAACTTACGCCATGTTTGAAGGCATTTTCAACAAACAAGATGAAAAGCAGTGGAGGTATCTCAATATTGCTTACCCCTTGCGGCATATCTGTCGTAATCTTCACTTTATCAGTATAGCGAATACGCATCAATGCGATATAATGATTGATAAAATCTATCTCTCTCTGCAAGGAGATAAGTTTTTTATCGGCTTCATACAGCACATAACGCATCAGTTTCGATAATTCTACAATTGTTCGCTTTGCTTGTTCAGGATCAATATCCACCAGCGCGTGAATATTATTCAAGGTATTCATGAAGAAATGTGGATTAACCTGATACTTTAAATACTGCAACTGATATTTTAAGTTTCGTTTTTCCAACTCAGCCATACGCTCTTCATCTTTTTTTCCTCGGAAGAAAAGCATTACTCCTAAGTTCATCCCTAACATCAGAATAGCAATGAATATTTTTATTGCAGAGATATTATCCATCAAGATCGGTGGACGTGGTTTCAATCCAGGTTCTCCTTTTGGAGGTTGAGGTCTATCCATTTCCATTGGAGAAAACACATCCCGATCATGAGAACCAGGCTCATGCATTGCACGCGGTTCATTCATTCCAGGCATAGGGCCGTCTGGTTTAAACTGCACACCGTAAGTTAGTTGATAGGTAGCAAAGCAAGCCAATAGAGCAATCACTAACACCAGATATGTAACACGCTTGTTTTTATCAATCAACAAGGGAGCAATAATGAAATTATGAATGAGGAATAAGACTAAGAACGGTATGAACTCATAACAAATATGAAAAACATCCGACCAATGAAAAACAAAATGCACATCATTAGTCGATCTAAAGAAAAAGCCAGCAATAGGTGTTATAAATAAAATAACCCACAAGATCAGATAAAGAAGGTTCTCATATAACCGATACTTACGACTTGACTCCATAATTAATCTATTCCTACGATTTACAAAATTAAATTATTTGTTCAAGTCAACCAACATTCTTCAACAAACCGACCTTTTTTATCAGCCAATCATATAAGAGAAGAGGATATATCAGACTATTGATATATCCTCTTCTCTTTATATTTATAACCTTATTCCGGTTGAATATCGTTCTTATTAGGAAGAAGTTTCCATCCCTCACCATAAATATCGTATGCATCGGTAACGACAACGAAGGCAGAAGGATCCACTTCTTTCACTTTTTTATTCACTGTAATTACCTCTTTACGACTAACCACGAGGAAAAGCATTTCTTTTTCTTTCTTAGAATACAAACCGCTGCTCTTGATTAAGGTTGCTGAACGTTCCATTTCATCAAGGATGTAACGATGTAAATCAGGCAAGTTCTTATCGCTAATGATAAAGATCAACTTATCATCCTTCGGACCATTCAAGACATACGCAACAACTCTAGAAGAAATAAAGATAGCGATCAAAGAATACAAAGACAGATAGATCGAAGGTCCTTCAGAACTCGACTGTGCACTACCAACACCAAAACCGATTACTACCAAACCGAAAAGAACGACAATTGCATCCACCATTAAAATCGCTTTCGAGAAAGGTATATGCAAGAATTTCTGAATGATCATACTGATGATATCAGTTCCACCAGAGGTCGCCTTCGCACGAACAATCAATCCACTACCAATACCAATCAGTACTGAACCGATGATTGTTGACAACAAAATATGATCAGACAAATCCATGATACCATTCAACAGTAATGCAGGGTCCAATGCTTCCAATGCTTCATGTGACGGATAGGATAATGATGACAATAAGTTCATGATTGCAGGCGTAATCAAAGCAGCCAAGATGGTACGACCACCGATATTCGCTCCTAATAGCAACATGGCAGTGATTAACAAAGGTATATCGAACATATACCCGAACGTACCGACCTGAATGGATGGGAAAATATTGTGCAAAACGATACTTGCACCATAAACACCACCAGGAACCAGTTTATAAGGGTTGATAAAATAAACAAATCCTGCTGCCATCGAAAGACAACCCAAAAGTAATTCACCCCATTCTACCCACCATGTCAGATGCATAGTTGGTTCAACCAACTCGTTGAATGAAATTTTCTTCATAATGTAATCTGATTTTTAATGCAGCAAATATACAAAGAAAAATATTATTACACTACTGTCCCGTTAAAGTGGACTAATTGTTCTTTGAAATCGCTGAAATAAAG
>CAMVLL010000086.1 GCA_947168315.1 uncultured Bacteroidota bacterium
GTCGAACGCGTGAGCCGAATGGCCAAATACAAAAGATGCCGAGTTTAATTGTTTGCAAACCAAATGGAATGCCTATGATTGTTACCATTAATCCTAGACTTGCGATAAAGTATCCAATAGCAGTTTCAGCACCGCCAAAGATTAACCAAATGATATTTCCAAGTGTTTTCATTTCTTTATGTTTTGTTATCTGCCAAATTTACGATAATTCTGTGAATGTGGTGTCTTTTAAGAACTTTTTTTCATATATTCACACATTAAACATTCGTTATATGAAGAACATTCGTACATTGTTATTTTTACTGTTACAATGCTTTTGTATCAGTATTTTTGCTCAGAATAATGATCTGACGCTTAAGTTAATTGAAACCACAGATGTTCATGGTAATTTCCTTGGTTACGATTTCATGAAGGACTCCCCTATCAACAATGGTTTGAATAAAGTTTATTCTTATGTGAAGTCACAGCGTGAGTTACTTGGAGAAAACCAAGTCATGTTACTTGATGCTGGTGATGTTCTTCAGGGACAGCCGTGTGTTTACTATGCAAATTTTGTAGATACTTTGGCCGAGAAGCATCTTGCAGCGGATGTTTTTAATTTTATGCGTTATGATGTGGGCGCTTATGGGAATCATGATATAGAAGCTGGACATCCTGTGTACGATCGTTGGGTGCGCGATTGCAATTTCCCTGTTTTAGGAGCTAACATATTGGAAACCAGTACACAAAAACCTTATGCCGTTCCATATACTGTCATTCATCGCGGTGGATTGAAGATTGCTGTATTAGGATTGATGACTCCTGCTATTCCAATGTGGTTGCCTGAGAAACAATGGAAGGGTTTATCATTCGGAGATGTGGAACAATATGCAAAAAAATGGGTATCCACCATTAAGAAAAAGGAAAAACCGGATTTATTAATCGGTCTTTTCCATTCAGGATTAGATAGTGAGCCTCGAAATGGCTTTTATGAGAATGCGGCTGAAGCAACAGCGAAGCATGTTCCTGGATTTGACATCATTTTTTATGGACACGATCATCGTATGATGTCGAAAACGGTGAAAAATGACTTAACCGGTAATGACGTTTGGCTGTTAAACTCAAGCAACGGTGCCTATCGTGTTGCTGAAGCTGACGTCATTTACTCATTCAATAAAAAGAAAGCAAAGATCAAATCAATAAAAGGTCAGTTGGTTCCTGTTACCGATCTGCAGTCTGATAAAGAGTTTACTGATCGTTATGCTTCAATCATCGAGAAGGTTCGAGAATTCTTTGGTGAAAAGATTAGTCAACTGGGCTCTCCTATTCATTCTTCCGATTATTTCTTCGGAGGATCGACGTTGGCTAATCTATTACACGCTGCCCAGTTCCGTTGGGTTGATGTAGATATCTCATTTGTAACTCCTTTAACTACAGATGATATTGTTCCTGCCGGTGATATTTGCATGCGTGACGCTTTCAGAATTTATCGTTTTGAGAATTTGATCGATGTTTTCTGTTTGACAGGTAAAGAAGTCAAGGGAGCTCTTGAACAATCCTATGCACTTTGGACATCAAATCCGAACGAAACGGGCCATGTGATTAATATTACGGAACAAAATGGGCAAGCTCGACTGGGAGCTTACAATTCTTATCTCGTATCTGCCGCTGGAATTAAATATGTTGTTGATCCGACAAAGCCTGCTGGCCAGAAAGTTAATATTATTTCTATGAGCGATGGTAAGCCTTTCGAAATGAATAAAGAATATCGTGTTGCCGTCAACTCATATATTGGTAGTGGTGGTGGTGAAATAATGACAGTAGGATGTGGCTTGTCTGTAAATGAATTGCCGAAGAGAATCATTATGACGACAGATAAAGACCTGCGCTTCTATTTGATAAATTATTTCAAACAGGCAAAGAAGAATGAGGTCATCCCGTTCTATTGTGATTGGGAGTTTATTCAGACTCCACAGGTGAAAGAAGCGTTGGTAAAAGACCGTGAGACCTTATTTGGCAAACGATAAAATGACGAATCACATCCACAAACATATTATTACTTACCACTTATTGGATGCGGAGCCTTCAGTATTTGGTTTTTCAACTACACGTCATGGCGGTTGTAGTACAGGTACTTATAAAAGTTTTAATTGTACTGTACATGGCGGTGATTCTGCTGATAATGTGATACGTAACAGAAAAGTATTGTCCACCCTCTTCCCTACTCAACCATTAGAATTTGTCATTCCTCATCAAGTGCATTTGGATGATATTTGCGTGATTGATGAGAATTATATTAAGGAGGTTGGTCGCAGAGATATTCTTTCAACAGATACTCCACCACAATTGGAAGGAATTGATGCCGTCATTACGAACATTCCCCGTTATTGTATTTGTGTTTCGACAGCTGATTGCGTACCAATCCTACTATATGATAAAGTAAAAAAGGTAATTGCAGCCGTACATGCTGGCTGGCGTGGAACACGGATTCGAATTGTTGAGACCGTTATCACAAGAATGAAAGATCTTTACGGTTGTTCTCCAACAAATATGCTGGCATGTATTGGACCAAGTATTTCTTTAGAGTCTTTTGAAGTGGGCGACGAAGTGTATGATGCTTTCCTAGAAGCTGGTTTTGATATAAATCGTATTGCTCGGCGATACGAAAAATGGCATATCGATTTGTGGGAAGCGAACAAGCTGATGATGGAACATAAAGGAATACCAGCCGAACAGATAGAAATAGTCGGGATTTGTACGTATAAGGAAATGAATGACTTCTTTTCTGCCCGTCGTTTAGGGAAACGGTCAGGTAGAATACTGAATGGAATCATGTTGCTTTAAGAGGAAAAACTATGCTATCTTTAGCGTTCACGTTCTTTTTCCTTCTTTCGTAAGATTAAGATCCGTTGCGTCTTTTCGGTAATACGGAACCGATTATCAATTCTTTCACCAATAACCCAGACAATTTGATCTTCCGAGCAAGCAACGTATTGGTTTTCCTTTTCAAAAAGTGAGAATTTCCGATCAGTCAGATAGTCGCTAACGTTCTTTGTCCCAGTCATTCCAAAAGGAACAAACTTATCTCCTCTCTCCCATTTTCGAACAGTGATAGGGAGTGTAATGTTTTCTGCATCCAAATATGCGATGTCTGGATTAGGCAAAACCTTAAAGTGCTCATCCTTCCACGCAAAATACATATCGAGTTGAGGTACAGTTGATTGTATTTTGTCACTTAACGTGATTTGTAACTGTTCCCGATTATGTAGAACAGTCCATTGAGGACTACTGAAAACCTTACCTGATTGGCCATCAAGTTGGGAATAGATATCTGAAATCTGTGCGGAATTGAAGCCAAGTGGATATAAAATCTCAAATAAAACGGCAGCGGGTGATACTTCTTTCTTCAATGAAGGAATATCCACAATTTTCAGATGTTCATCGTCTTGAATAAGTACACGTTTACTGCTCTCTTGAATACACCTATTATATATATCTGCAGTATCTGAAAGATGTTTGGCGGTATCAGCGATTGATTCAAACACGGATGGGTTCATTTCTTGCATGATTGGCAGAATTTGCAACCTGATTTTGTTTCGCATGAATTCGTCCTGCAGGTTTGTACTGTCGGTTACATAGGATTGTTGAAGCGTGTGTAAATAATCTAGGATCTCTGTCCTTGAAACATTCAATAGCGGTCGGATGATAATTCCGTTTCGCACAGGAATACCTTTCAAACCGTTGATGCCGGTACCACGAATGAGATTAAGTAAGAATGTTTCAATGCTATCATTCCGATGATGTGCGACAGCTATCGCTGTAAATCCATCATTTTGACATAACTGATTGAACCAACTGTACCGTTGTTCACGAGCAGCCATTTCAATCGATAAGTGATGCTCTTTCGCATATTCAGTTGTATTGAATTGGGCAACTTGTAACCGTACTTTTTGTTCGTAACACAAAACCCGTACAAACTGTTCATCACGGTCCGACTCCTCTCCTCTCAAGTGAAAATTACAATGAGCTGCCTCGCAATTATAGCCTAATGACAATAACACTCGAAGCAGAGCAACCGAATCGGCACCTCCACTTAAAGCTACTAAGATTTTATCATCAGTCTTCAATAGCTTTTTCTCTTTGATATAGTTATTTACACGCTCCTTGAACAACATTTATGCAAATATAGCAATATCCCATGAAATGCACTTCAGTTGCAATGTTTAATCCTTCTATTTAAAAATGTTCTAAATAACTTGTTTTGCTCAAACATAAAATATACTTTTGCATAAAATTTGAAAAGCATCATGCGTTTATCAGAATTAAAAACTGGAGACAAAGGAGTTATTGTAAAAGTAATGGGTCATGGTGGATTCCGCAAACGTATTGTTGAGATGGGATTCATTAGAGGGAAAACGGTTGAAGTGTTATTGAACGCACCGTTGAAAGATCCTATCAAATATCGTATATTGGGTTACGAGATTTCACTTCGTCGTGAAGAGGCAAATATGATTGAAGTAGTTAGCGAAGAGGAAGCTCGTAAGGTCCAACCTGAATATCATGGTGCGAAATCTGAACTTGAGCCATTGACTGAAGAGAGAATGATCGATCTTGCAAAAGGACAACGTCGTACAATCAACGTTGCTCTGGTCGGTAATCCCAATTGTGGAAAAACTTCTTTGTTTAATGTTGTTTCCGGTGCTCACGAACGTGTAGGCAATTATAGTGGAGTGACTGTCGATGCAAAGGATGGTTTCTTTGATTTCCAAGGCTATCACTTTAATATTGTCGATTTACCTGGCACTTATTCCCTATCTGCTTATACTCCTGAAGAGCTTTATGTCAGACGACATATTATAGAACAGACTCCGGATATTATTATTAATGTTGTTGACTCCTCTAATTTAGAGCGAAATCTATATCTGACGACTCAATTGATCGATATGAACGTACGAATGGTGATTGCCTTAAATATGTTCGATGAGTTGGAAGAGAGTGGCAACAAGTTAGATTATACTACTTTAGGCTCTTTGTTGGGTGTTCCTATGATTCCTACCGTATTCCGTACGGAAAAAGGTATCGAAGATTTGTTCCATGCAGTCATTGAAGTCTACGAACGAGGTGACTATTTGGATGAACAGAATAAAAAAGTCGACGAAGAAGTGTTGCAGGAGATGAAAGACTGGCATGAAAAGTATGTTTCTGACCATCAGTTCGGGCGTGATTCTTTGGAGGAGCAGCATCCTGCTCATCTTTATCTTCGACATATCCATATCAATCATGGGCCGGAACTAGAACAAAGTATTGATGCCGTAAAGCTGGAAATCCAGAAAGATTCGAATATCCGCTATAAATATTCCACACGTTTCCTTGCTATTAAATTGTTAGAGAATGATAAGGAGATAGAACGCTTTATTCTTGGTTTATCATGTGGTAAACAGATTCTTGAACAAAGAGATAAGGAAGCCAAACGTATTCAACTTGTTCTCAATGAAGATAGCGAACAGGCTATTACCAACGCAAAATATGGTTTTATTAACGGGGCTTTGACCGAGACATACACGGATTATCATCTACATAAAAGGAAAACGACCGAGATCATAGACCGAATTGTGACTCATAAATGGTTAGGATATCCTATATTCTTCCTTTTCCTCTATTTAATGTTCGAATGTACATTCGTCATTGGTCAGTATCCGATGGATTGGATTGATGCAGGTGTAGCTGCCTTAGGTGATTTTATTAATGGACACATGGCGGATGGTCCATTAAAAGATTTACTTATCGATGGTATTATTGGTGGTGTCGGGAGCGTCATTGTCTTTTTGCCAAATATTCTGATTCTCTATTTCTTTATTTCTATTATGGAGGATTCCGGATATATGGCCCGTGCGGCCTTTATCATGGATAAGTTCATGCATCATATGGGTTTGCATGGAAAATCATTTATTCCATTGATCATGGGATTTGGATGCAATGTTCCAGCTGTCATGGCAACTCGTACCATTGAAGACCATAAGAGTCGGTTAATAACAATGCTTATCAATCCATTAATGTCGTGTACAGCCCGTCTGCCGATCTATTTGGTTCTGGTCACCGCATTCTTCCCTCATTATGGTAGTTTGATTTTGCTGAGTATCTATACATTAGGTATATTCTTGGCTATTCTTATGGCAAAATTGTTCAGCAAGTTTGTTGTCAAAGGCGATAATGCTCCTTTTGTCATGGAGTTACCACCTTATCGACTTCCAACGAAGAAAGCTATTTTAATGCATACTTGGGAGAAAGGAAAACAGTATTTACAGAAGATGGGTGGAATTATCTTGACCGCGTCTATTGTGATTTGGTTCCTTGGCTATTATCCTAATCATGATGCATACGATACGACAGCCGAGCAACAAGAACATTCATATATCGGGATGATTGGAAAATCGATAGAACCAGTGTTCTCTCCATTAGGCTTTGATTGGAAGCTTGATGTGGGACTTCTTTCTGGTGCCGGAGCAAAGGAATTGGTAGTTAGTACGCTGGGTGTTTTATACACGAATGAGGAGACAACCGAGAGTACAGCTAGTCTGAATGAAAAGCTATCTACGCATTATACACCTTTGATAGCTTACTCATATATGATCTTTGTGCTGTTGTATTTCCCATGTATTGCTACTTTAGCAGCGATACGTCAAGAATCAGGTAGTTGGAAATGGGCATTGTTCGCTGCCTTCTACTCTACCCTTTTAGCATGGTGCGTAGCTTTCGTCTTTTATCAGGTTGGTTTACTCCTTATTTAATAATAAGATGGGCTGGCAGGAGATTATTGTCATATTAATTCTTTTGATTTGTCTGTACAGGATCGTACGACATATCATTCGATTTTTCCGTAATACCGAAGAAGGTAAGAATATGTGTGAACAATGTACGGCCGATTGTGCCCTTCGTACGACAAGCTCTTCCCAACCTACATGCAATTGTGGATGTAATTCTCGAAAAAGAGTGAATTGCAAAAAAAAGAAGAATAAGATTTGGTAGTTAAAAAACTACAATGTATATTTGCATCCGCAAAAGCGACTTAAAATTTAGTATTGGTACCTTGGATGAGTGGCTTAGGCAGCGGTCTGCAAAACCGTCCACGGCAGTTCGAATCTGCCAGGTACCTCCGCGAATCACCTACAACCTTCGATGTTGTGGGTGATTTTTTTGTTGGTTATATGCCCTTTTAAGGCCATTTTTAATGAATTTTGTTCTATTCTGAGTTTGAATGTTTAAAAAATGCAAAAAAGTTGTTCAAATGTATTAGAAATCAAATAAAATGTTGTTATTTTACATTGTTGTAAAACTTTAATTAAAATAATAGAGATATGAACGAATTAATTGCAAAAATCAAAGAATTAGAAGCTGCTTTCTTGAAGGATGCTGAAGCTCAAGCTGTAAAAGGTAACAAAGCTGCTGGTACACGTGCACGTAAAGCATCTTTGGAAATTGAAAAAGTTATGAAGGAATTTAGAAAAGTTTCTTTGGAGGCATCTAAGAAATAAGTTTCTAAACAGGTAAAAAGAGCAAAAGAGGGTAAGTCTTTATGACCTACCCTCTTTCTTTTTTAGCATAAAGCTTTTAAAGATATTTGGATATGGAGTTTCAAATTTCATTAACTCTCCAGTGACGGGATGAAAGAAACATAATTTGAATGCATGAAGTGCTAACCGACCAATTGGATTGGTTTCATAACCATATCGTTCATCTCCTACAACAGGATGTCCAATATCAGACATGTGAACACGTATTTGATTCTTTCTACCTGTCTCTAATTCCAACTCAATAAGTGAATAACCGTTTGCTCGCTTAATAGTCTTATAGTGTGTGACGGAATATTTGCCCCCATCATCTACGGGACTTGATTTTACATACAGTTTCTGGTCGGTAAGCCATGAAGAAATAGTATCTTCATCTTTCTCCATCATACCTTCAACGATGGCTACATAACGTCGATCGGTCACGATATTCTTCCAATTATCACGAAAAGAATGTTGCGTTTTTTCATCTTTTGCGTATAGCATCAGTCCGCTAGTCTCACGGTCAAGGCGGTGAACCACATAGATTCTATTTCTTCGGTTATCTCGTTTTACATATTCATTTAGGATATGTTGGGCTGTTTTTTCTTTCTGGCGCTCAGTTCCTACAGAGAGCAAACCCTCTTTCTTCTCTATAACAATAAGGTACGCATCCTCATAGACAAGTTTGATAAGTGGATGATTGAATTCCTTGTTGTTTTTGTTTTGAGAAATCTGTACATTCATCCCAGGACGAAGTGGATAATCGAACTGGGTGACTATCGTCTTGTCGACCAAGATGGTGCGATTCTTTAGCATAGTTTTTACTTTGCTGCGACTGATTCCACTCATTACCTTCATCAAGAAAGGCATTAGCTCTATTTCCTCATTTACATGATAGACAGTATATTTTGAGGCAGCCCTCGCCGTCGGTTTACGTTTGATTATTCCACTCATTCTTTTTCTCTCCTTTCTAATAATACAACATTTTCGACATGTTGGGTATGCGGAAACATATCTACAGGTTGTATGGCAACCACCTTATATTTACCATCCAGCAGTGCCAGATCTCGTGCTTGTGTGGCTGGATTACAACTAACATATACGATTCGTTTAGGCTCTGCAAAAAGAATCGTATCAATGACATCTCCATGCATGCCGGCTCTCGGCGGATCAGTGATAATTACATCAGGACGACCGTGTTCTTGTATGAATTCCTGAGTCAGAATATCTTTCATATCTCCGGCATAGAACAAAGTGTTCTCTATACCATTGATTTGAGAATTCACTTTCGCATCTTCAATAGCCTCTGGCACATATTCGATACCTATCACCTTTGCACATTTTCGTGATACGAAATTGGCAATTGTTCCCGTTCCCGTGTAAAGATCGTACACCAATTCATTTCCAGTAAGCCCTGCAAAGTCGCGCGCTACCTTATATAAATTGTAGGCTTGCTCTGAATTTGTCTGATAGAACGACTTCGGACCAATCTTAAAACGTAATCCTTCCATTTCTTCAAAGATATGGTCGTTACCCTTAAATGTTTTGATATCCAATCCCTCAAGAGTGTCATTATGCTTGTCGTTGTTGACGTATAGCAGAGCGGAAATTTGTGGAAATTTTTCAGCAACGTGATTAAGAAGAGCCATAGCCTGTTGTTCTTCAGCTTCGTTTGAAATCTTAAACTGGATCAATACCATCAATTCGCCAGTCGAAGATGTCCGAATCATCATATTCCGAAGCAAACCTTCCTGAGTGCGCAAGTTGAAAAACGAATAGTCGTGTGCATATGCATAATCTCGGATACTGTTTCTTATTTCATTGTTGATATCGTCCTGCAGCCAGCATTTCTCAATAGCCAACACTTTGTCGAAAGCTTCTGGAATATGGAATCCCACCGCATTCATCTGGTCGTATTGAACATCAGCAGCAATCTCCTCTTTTGTCAGCCATCGTTTATTCGAAAACGTAAATTCGAGTTTGTTTCGATAAGCCTTTGTCTTAGAAGAGCCCAAAATAGGACGAATCTCAGGGATTTCAATTTTTCCGATTCGAGTAAGGTTGTCGAATACTTGCTTTTGTTTATAAAAAAGCTGGGCTTGATAGTCCATGCACTGAAACTTGCAACCGCCACATACGCCAAAATGTTGGCAGAATGGCTCTACACGCTTATCAGAATACTCGTAGAACTTGACAGCTTCCGCTTCAGCATAGTTGTGTTTCTTTCGGGTGACTTGTAAATCAACGACGTCTCCAGGTACGACATACGGTACGAAGACCACAAGATCGTTTACTCTTGCAAGCGCTTTCCCTTCGGCAGCAACATCAGTGATTAATACCTTTTCTAATAAAGGTAAGGGTTTCTTTTTTCTTGCCACAATAATGATGAATTAGTTTGATATTGCAAAAGTACTCAAAAAAATCTAATGGACACTACTGTTGATGATAAAACCTCTACGCTGAGTGATTAAAACGATTCCTTTAAGATTTTGTTGGAGGATACAAGGTTATTAATTATGGTATAAGGTTCAGTTTTCAAAATTCGAGTTTTTGAAATCAAAATTCGTGGTTTAATTTTCAGATATCGAGTTTTTGAACCCCAAAATTCGAGTTTTTGAATCCAAAAATCGAGATTCTGAATGGAAATGTCGAGTTTTTGAAGAGCCTCTGACAAATCCGTATGATCATTGTCTTTTATTGTCATATTTTTTTGCTATTATCCTCCTACCCTATTACAGGCATTTTGGGCCTGGTGAACCCTTAGGGTTCACCATTTTGCTCTTATCGAATTTGCAAATATTTGATAATAAATAAAATACAAATACGGTGAAGGTGAAGGCTATTTTTTAATTCAAGGGCATAGGGAGTTTTAAAGAGATCGAAAGTCATATACACTACTTCAACACACCAAATTTTAGAGCTTAAACATTTCAAATCTAATAAATACAAAACCGTTAAATTGTAAACTATATATAGCAAAAATATGCATATTTCTTTGTCATTTTCTATTAAATAACTAATTTTGCAAATCTTAAAAGCTCATTAAAAACTAAAAATAAATTTGTATGGCTAAAAAAAGAGTCTATACCTTTGGTAATGGACATGCTGAAGGTAATGCGGATATGAGAAATCTGCTTGGTGGTAAAGGAGCTAACTGCGCTGAAATGAACTTGATCGGCGTACCAGTTCCTCCGGGTTTCACTATTACTACAGATGTTTGTAATGAATATTACGAACTTGGTGAAGAAAAGATTAAGGAAGAGTTGAACGACGATGTAATGAAAGCCCTTTCAAACATCGAAGATCTGATGAACTCTAAATTTGGTGATAAGGAAAATCCTCTTTTGGTTTCTGTTCGTTCAGGTGCACGTGCTTCTATGCCGGGTATGATGGATACAATCTTGAACCTTGGTTTGAATGACGAAGTTGTTGAAGGTTTGGCAAAGAAGACTGGTCGTCCTCGTTTCGCATGGGACTCTTATCGTCGTTTTGTTCAGATGTACGGTGATGTTGTTTTGGGTTTGAAACCTGTGAACAAGGAAGATATCGACCCGTTCGAAGCTATCATCATGGAAGTTAAGAAGGCTAAAGGTGTGAAGTTGGATAATGAACTTGACACAGACGACTTAAAAGAACTCGTTGTTCGCTTCAAGGCTGCCGTAAAGGCTCAGACTGGTAAGGACTTCCCAACCGACGTTAAGGAACAATTGTGGGGCGCAATCTTCGCAGTATTCCGTAGTTGGATGAACGAACGTGCTATCCTTTATCGTAAAATGGAAGGAATCCCTTCAGAATGGGGAACTGCTGTCAGCGTAATGGCAATGGTATTCGGTAATATGGGTAATACTTCTGCAACAGGTGTTTGCTTCTCTCGTGATGCTGCTACCGGTGAAAACATCTTCAGTGGTGAGTATTTGATTAATGCTCAAGGTGAAGACGTTGTTGCAGGTATCCGCACTCCACAACAGATCACAAAGGAAGGTTCACTCCGATGGGCAAAACGCGCTG
>CAMVLL010000087.1 GCA_947168315.1 uncultured Bacteroidota bacterium
TCGGCTGTGTTTCACGTGGAACAGGAAGATCTCGGTTTCGCCCATCTTTCTCTTTTCTCCATTATCAATGGTGACGCCTACTTGTCCATATCGTTGTTGTAAGAGTCCCAAACCAGCAAAATCTCCTTCTTTAAGATGAGAGAAGTCCAGGGCAACGGTTGCTGATGATACGGGACCAAAGGTACGTTGGGTCAATGTGTTTCTTGCGGAGGTAAATCCATTATCAATACGGCCTGTTCTCAGTCGCATGAAGCCTTTTCTTTCACGCACTGACCAAAGGGAATTGTCTGGTTGGTGATTCCACTGCCAAGCCAAGGGGAGATCGATATCATTTTTCTTGCGTTTGAACTCATCACAGGCGACAATTTTTCCGATGATGGATTGTTGTGCGGGCAGATCCAGTTGGTCAGGAACCTTCCCATCTACACCCAGTACTGGCCATCCATCCTCCCAATGGACAGGAGCAAGATAAGGAATACGGCCAACTGATCCATAATCGCGGAAGATATAAGCAAACCATTTCCCATCAGGCGTGTCAATGAGTCCACCTTGTGCGATTCCTCTGTCTTGCAGTGCCACTTTTCCTTCCCATGGACCGTTCAAGGAGGGTGCACGATGGATGAGTACCGTCCTCATCCCGTTTCTTGGCCATGAGATGTTAAATAGATAATAAGTTCCATTAACTTTGAATAGTTGTGAGCCTTCTGCCTGTAGTCCGACAGTTCCTGACGGCTGACTGGCATTTTCGATTAATACTCGTCGACTACCTTCTTTGATTCCCGATAGGTCTTCTTCCAACTCTGCTATAAATAGTTTCCCAGCTCCCCAAATGATATAGGTATGTCCGTCATCATCGAAAAAGATAGAATGGTCATGACAAGAAGGTGTAAAGGATCGTTTTTCCCATTTCCCACTTTCCGGGTCATCGGTTGAAAAAATATAGGTCTGATTCGTTGTCTGAGAGAAAGTAGATACATAGAAGCGATTGTTATGGTAACGGAAACAACTTGCCCATGTCCCCTTTCCATAATTGCTTTTCCCATTTACAAGGTTCAGCTCATCCTTGTCACCTAACGTGTCGTAACAATAACTGACCATCTCCCAGTTTGACAGATCCTTTGACTTAAGTATAGGAACGCCAGGTGACATGTGCATCGTTGTACAACTCATATAATAGGTGTCATTCACTCGGATCATTGACATATCTGGTAAGTCTGATTCTATAATCGGGTTAATCGCTCGATTATTCTGCGCCTGTACGTATATAGTACAAAACAAGGATAGAATGAGGAAGCATGTCTTTTTCATGGGTATCGTTTGAATCTTTGTTCGTGAGTATTTTTCTTATACGAACAAATTTACAAAGTTTCTACGAACAATCAATAAGAATCAGTAAAAAACGAGAAATTCAAATTTACGATCTTGCGTACTAAATAGTTACTTGCACTTGGCATAACGAAAGAAAAGGGTTTCTTTTTGTTCTGCGCTCGTTTTTTCGTAACTTTGGTGCGACAAATACATATGGACGAGGATGACTTTATTTGAATTTTTCAAGAATGATCGGTTCGCATCGATGGCAGGTGTCGAACTGATGGAGATAAGTGAAGGATATGCCAAAGCTCGGATGTTGATAACTCCCGAGCATTTGAATGGTGGAGGAGTGTGCCAAGGCGGAGCTTTGTTTACATTGGCCGATTTGGCTTTTGCCGCGGCTGTAAACAGTCATTTAGTTTTGACTTTTTCAACGACTTCGACTATTACTATTTTCCGCTCTGTTGTGGAAGGGTATGTTTTTGCTGAAGCAAATGAAATTGTTAATCATCCGCGTTTACCTTATGCTGAGGTGAAGATTACCGATGAGAAAGGCCAACTGATTGCTATATTTACTTCAAGCGGATATAGGAAAAGAGATGTTCCTATCGTATTAGATAAATAAAAAGAGGGTAGCTAAGTACCCTCTTTTTTATTTCCACTGACTAAGATCACTTTCTGAGATAAACTTTAGGTTGTTCAGAATGATGACTTCCCGAGCATGTTCGTTGTCATTGGTCCGGAAGATTAGAATACCCTTTCCGTTCAAAAGGAACGAATACATATAGGTAATGCTCAGTCCTGCATCACTGAAGGTTCTCACGGCGTCAGCCGCACGTCCTGGTTCATCATCCAGTTCAATAGCAAAGACATCCGATAAAGCAACTGCCACTCCAGCTTCTTTCAACTCTTTATATGCCCTTGTCGGTTCACTACAGATAATACGATAAATACCATATTCTGCTGTATCTGCAATTGTTGACGCGATAATCTGAATCTTCGATTTCTTCATCAACTCGAGAGCTTTGATCAGAGTACCTGATCTGTTCTCCATGAAAATAGATAATTGGTTGATTGTCATGATTGTATGTATTAAAATTATATACTAAAATAATTTCCTCAAATCTTTTACTCGAACTGCTTTCTTCTCATCCGAGGTTACTAATGTACCTTTTGGAACAAGTCGTACCTTCGGCGTGATCAGAATCTCATCCTTCAACTGGCGTGTAATTTCTTTTTCCAAATTCTGAAGACGAATAAAGTCATCAGTAAACATTTGATTAATCTCTACCTCGATGGTCATGATGTCGTTGCCATCCTTTGTATCGATGACGATAAAGTAATCGGTGCTGAGTTCCTTGAACTTCAACAGAATCTTTTCAATTTGTATTGGGAAGATATTCACACCCTTGAGGATAATCATGTCATCGCTTCGTCCTTGCAGACGGTCGATGCGACGGTGATGACGACCGCATGGACATTCTCCAGGTAAGAAGCGTGTAAGGTCGCGAGTGCGATAACGTAACAACGGCATGGCTTCGCGATTGATCGTGGTCAATACCAGTTCACCTAACTGACCATCTGGTACAGGCTCCAGCGTAACTGGGTCGATAATCTCTACGATAAAGTAATCTTCCCAGATATGTAGACCGTTTTGTTCCTGACATTCAAAGGCAACACCAGGTCCCATCATTTCAGAGATACCATACGAGTTGTATGCTTTTACTCCCAACTGGTTCTCGATACGTTTCCGTTGTTCCTCGCTATGAGGTTCTGCTCCAATACAAAGAACACGCAATTGAGTATCTTTTTGAGGATCAACACCTTCTTCCTTCATTACATCATAGATTCGGGAAGCATAACTTGGTATGGCATGCAGGACGGTCGTACCAAAATCCTTGATGAATTTGATCTGGCGGGTCGTGTTACCTGCAGCGGCAGGAACAGTTAACATACCAACTTTTTCGGCACCATATTGGAAACCCAGTCCGGCAGTAAACATACCATAGCCGGCAGAGTTCTGAAAGATATCCTCTGGACGAGAACCAACCATCCATAGACAACGTGCTACGGCATTGGCCCATTCATCTAAATCTTTCTGAGAGTGTAATACGACAGTTGGGTTTCCAGTCGTACCGCTTGAGGAGTGAAGACGGACACAATCTTTCAGAGGTATGCACGACAATCCAAAAGGATAGTTCTCCCGCAAATCTTCTTTCGTAGTGAAAGGTAGTTTGCGGATATCCTCTAAAGACTGAATATCATCGGGTGTGATACCTCGTTTCTGAAACTCTTTTTGATAAAAAGGAGCATTCATGCAATGACGAACTGTCTGCTTCAACCGTTTCAGTTGAAGTTCGTGCAGTTGGCCTACCGGCATGGTCTCCAGCTCGGGGTTAAAATAATTCGAATAACTCATTTTATAATTTGCGTTTGTCAATAACATGTGCACTCTTACCTTGGCTACGTTCGATAGTGTTCGGTGCTTTCAATTGAACTTTTGCTCCAATGCTGAGAACACTTCTCAACTTATTGGCAAGACGTTTCTCCAGTTCGTCGATAGCAGCTGGTGTATCGAAGGCAGTTGTAGTAAAATATTCTTGTCTTAATTCGACTTGTACCATAAGTGTGTCGAGGTTGTTCACGCGATCTACGATCAACATATAACGTGGAGCAAACTCCTTCATGCTGAGTACAACACTCTCGACTTGTGATGGGAAGACGTTGATACCACGAATGATAAGCATATCATCGCTACGTCCAGTGATTGGTGACATACGAACACTTGTTCTACCACACCCACATTGTCCAGGGATGAGGGAGCAGAGGTCGCGTGTACGATAACGAAGGACAGGCATACCTTCTTTTGTTAGTGTAGTAAACACCAACTCACCCGGCTGTCCCATAGGGACGGATTCGAGGGTAACAGGATTAATAATCTCGGGATAGAAATGGTCTTCGTTAATGTGTGATCCGCATTGTTCTTGACATTCGTAACTGACACTCGGTCCCATAATCTCGCTCAATCCATAAAGGTTGAATCCTTTCAAACCCAGTCGATCCTGAATTTCCGCACGCATACTCTCAGTCCATGGCTCTGCACCGAAAGCACCTACCTTCAGCTTAATTTGTTCTTTCGTAATACCGATCTTCTCCATGGTCTCTGCCAAGTACAAGGCATACGAAGGCGTACAGGCAATACCTGTGATACCTAAGTCACGTATCAGTTTGGCATGTTTCTCAGTATTACCCGTAGAAGCTGGAACAACCGAAGCTCCTACCATCTCAACTCCGTTGTGAGCACCTAAACCACCGGTGAACAAGCCATATCCATACGATACAGAGAAAATATCTTCCCGTCCGACACCATAGGCAGTCAGACAGCGAGCCATGCATTCGCTCCACACACCGATGTCCTTACGGGTGTATCCAACAATTGTCGGGTTACCCGTTGTACCTGATGACGCATGAATACGGATAATCTCGCTTTGAGGTGCTGCCTGAAGTCCAAACGGATAGTTATCTCGCAAGTCCTTCTTGGTAGTAAACGGTAGTTTCCTAATATCCTCAATTGTTCGGATATCATCCGGAGTTATATCCATCTCTTGTAGTTTATGGCGGTAGAACGGTACATTATGATATACATATTCTACAATCTTGTGTAGTCTTTTCCCTTGGAGCGCACTCATTTCATCACGGCTCATGCACTCTTTGTTTGGATTCCAAATCATACTCTTCTCATTTAGTTGATTATTTGTGGTCTTTGTTAAAAGCTCTCATTCGTTCTTCCATCACTGGATAGAGTTCGTCACGCATTCTGCTGGTACATCCGCGTACTCCGTTTTGCTGACTTCCCGTTGTTGATAAGGAGATGCAACTGACTCCATAATATAACAATTCTTTGAGCAGTTCTCCTCCGCTCATATCCTTGTAGCCAATGGTAAAGAAGAATCCGTCACCTACCTTCTGGTTTACATCGTGGTCGTATACCACGTGAAATCCGTTATCGGTGAAGATTTTCTTCATTTTGTATGCACGTCGTTCGTATTCCCGGGTGTCTTCTACGAAGTTAATCTTTCCTTCGCAGGATAGTCTCAACATCTCTGCATAGCCATATTGGGTAGAAGCTGTACATCCGCTGGTAATCATGTAGAGGATAGAAGCGATCAGTGTCGGGCCGAAGATGCCTGAGTCATGATATCTTTCCTCGAAGGCAGGGTAGTGACGGTCGAATAGGTTGTCGCTGATACAGATCAGTGCCATTCGTTGTCCGGCATAACTGAATATCTTTGAAGACGATAACATGAGGATATAGTTGTCTGTATACCGCGCAACGGTCGGAACGTAAGGTGGTTGATATGGATGACCGAGGTCTTTACGGTAATCCATGCAGAAATAGGCCAGATCTTCCAAAACCACAGCATCATATTGTGTCGCCAGATCACCGATAATCTTCAATTCAATCTCATCGAGACAAATCCATGCGGGATTGTTTGGGTTGGAATAGACGATAGCTGCCACATCACCGTCCTTTAGTTCCTCTTCTAATCTGTCTTTCAATTTTTCTCCACGATAATTGAAGATATCAAACTCTTTCCATTCGACACCCAATACACGCAGTTGGGATTTTTGGATAGGGAAACCTGGGTCGATGAACAACACCTTATTCTTACCTTTGATACGTTGTGTACAGGCGATGAACGAACCGAACGAACCGGCTACTGATCCGGTAGTCGGGACACATGCTCTTGCACTAATATCAATGTTGATGAATGCTTTTACAAACTCGTGAGCAGCCTCTTTCAGTTCGGTGATGCCTGCCGCGGCAGGATATTGTGAGCCTACACCCCGGTCCAATGCTGCTTTCTCAGCCTCTACGCCATAATGATTCACTGGTAATCCCGGTGAACCTTGGTCCATTCGGATAAATGGAATACCCGTTTTTTGCTCAAGGTATTGAGCTACCAATAAGACTTCTCCGATGGTCGCCGTAGAAAGATCAGCTACATGGTTCTGTATTCTGGCTTCCTCAACCAGTTCTTCGCTAAATATTTTCATAGCCTAAATCAAATGCTTTGAGGTTATCGTTAACAATTTGTTCTCCTTTTCTTGCGAATATTGCAGCAATTGCCTTACGAATCTGCTCTGGAGACAAGATTTTAATATACCGAGTTGCCATTCCGAGTAGTATCATATTCGCACTCTTTGGAATATGATTATCCTTAGCCAATTGGTCGATGTCCAGCTTTGCTACGTGAGGAAGCGCATCCAATTCTGCTTGCAGAGCTATCTCATCTGGGTAATTCGGTATGTTAACGAATGGTTTGGAAGAGGTTACGATGACTCCATCCTGATGTAAATATGGTAGATAGCGTAGTGCTTCCATTGGTTCCATAGAAATAATCAAGTCGGCTTTTCCCAATGAAATCTGATCGCTGAAGATTTCTTCTGTGCTTAGGCGTAAGTCACTTTGAACATCTCCTCCGCGTTGACTCATTCCGTGAACTTCCGCTTGTTTGAGTTGACGTCCAGCCTCTGTCGCTGCTTCTCCGATGACTGTAGCAATCGAAAGAATACCTTGTCCGCCGACTCCTGAAAGTTTGATATCTATCTTCATTTTGCTTGTTTTTTTTGACGAAGTTTCCGATTCAGTGTCTGCATACATTCACGTTGTGGTATGATGACGGAGACGCCGTTGTAATTAATCTCTTCACGGATGATTCGTGTGATTTCATCCATATTCTTTGGTAGTGGTACTACGACATGTAAATGCTCTCGTTCCACACCTAAAGCGAGGCAGATAGCCTCGAACTTATGTGTTCCGGCGGAGTCTTGTCCACCGGTCATTGCTGTAGTCAGATTGTCACTGATGATAACCGTAATGTTCGACTTGTCGTTTACGGCATCCAACAAACCGGTCATACCTGAGTGAGTAAAAGTTGAGTCACCGATAACAGCGATACTTGGATATTGGCCTGCATCAGCAGCACCCTTAGCCATGGTGATAGACGCTCCCATATCCACACAACTGTCGATAGCACGGAATGGAGGCAATGCTCCTAGCGTATAGCATCCGATATCACCGAAGATACGTGCATTCGGATATTCAGCAGCTACCTTGTTCAATGCAGTATAAACGTCCCGGTGACCACAGCCTTGACAAAGCTGAGGAGGCCGCCCTGCCAAGTTTAAAGCAGGTTGGAAAGCAGTCTTATTTTCTTTGCCAAAAGCAGAAGCTACATTGTCGGGATTCAACTCTCCCGTTCGTGGCAGATGACCAGTCAGTCGTCCGATAATCGGATAATCAGCTCCAAGTATTCCCTTGAGTTGTTCCTCAACAAATGGTTGTCCATCTTCTACGACTAAGATCGAGGAACAATTCTCAGCCAAGGTTTTAATCTGCTGAATAGGAAGAGGATACTGCGAAACTTTTAGAATGGATGCTCCTTGAGGATTCACTTCCTTTACATAATTGTAACCGATTCCTACGGCGATAACACCCAAACCTTTTTTTTCATCCAAAGCCAGTGAATTATACTTCGAGTGTTCAGCCGATGTTTGGATTTCGGATTGCTTAGCAACCAACGATGCATATTGGCGTCGCGCATTACCCGGAAGAAGCACCCAATGACTGCGGTCGTTGTCTGGATTCATTTCATTTTGTGGTCGTGCCTCGTTGATCTCAACGGCAGCACGTGAGTGAGCAAGACGTGTTACGATACGCATGAGCACCGGCAATTTCAATCGTTCCGACAAATCAAAGGCATTAGCCATCATGTCGAAAGCCTCTTGTTGCGTAGATGGCTCAATGATGGGAATCATAGCAAACTTCCCATAGAATCGAGAGTCTTGTTCGTTTTGGGAAGAGTGCATGGATGGATCATCAGCCGCCAATACAATCAGTCCACCGTTAACACCCGTGATGGCTGAGTTGATGAAGGCGTCAGCGCATACGTTCATGCCCACATGTTTCATACAAACCAATGCTCGTTTCCCAGCATACGACATTCCCAAAGCAGCTTCCATGGCAGTTTTCTCGTTGGTACACCAGCGACTTCTGATCCTTCGTTCCTTTGCCAAGGGGTAGCTCTGTATAAACTCAGTGATCTCGGTCGATGGTGTTCCAGGATAGGCATATACACCCGATAGCCCGGCATGTATAGCACCTAAAGCCACGGCCTCATCACCTAATAATAATCTTTTTTCTGACATTTCTATGATATAATTAATGTAATTCAAATTGATCTTCATCATTCAACACGGGGAAGCGCAAGCGGAACTCCTCCAGTTGTTGCATATCTATCTCTGCCGAGACCGAACATTCTTGATTGTCCTCGCAAGCAGCCATTGTCCTTCCGTAAGGATCAATGATAGCTGAGCCACCGCAATATTCACATGAAGGATCATTACCAACGCGGTTGACACCAGCTACATAACATTGATTCTCGATGGCACGAGCCCGTAACAGTGCCTTCCACGCCTCTACGCGTGGAGTTGGCCAATTGGCTACATACAGGATAACGTCATAATCGCCGGTATTTCTGCTCCAAACGGGGAAGCGCAAGTCATAACAGATTTGTAATAAGAAACGTATGCCCTGATATGAGACGATGACACGCTCTTCTCCTTTTGTAAAGGTCTTATCTTCGCCACCAAAAGTGAATAGATGACGTTTGTTATAGGTCACCACTTCGCCATCAGGCTTCACGAAATAGAAACGATTGTAATAGTTTCCTTCATGTTGAATAGCTAAACTACCAGCGATGGCAGCATGGCATTGCTGAGCTTTCTGTTTCATCCAGTCGATAGTCGGAGTATCCTCCATTTCAGCAATTCCTTCCGGTTGTGTAGCAAATCCGGTAGAGAACATTTCTGTGAGAACATAGAGATCAGCTCCTGGCTGTTCATCAATCAGTCGACTTAATCTTTGTATATTCTCTTTAGGACTCGCCCAAATAATATCATGTTGTATAATATTTATTTTCATTATCTGACAAATTGAACGTAATTTTCAAAGTTTAGTTGCAAATTTACTCTATTCTTCGAATTTATGCAAAAAAGTATAAGAAAGTTTGATAAGTTATATTAAAAGAATTGACGAAAACATGGTTTTGAGATAAAAAGGTGTTTGAATAGAAGAATTATTATACATTTGTAAATGAAAAGATAATACGTTGAATTTAAATATAGTAGACGATGAAAAAGTATTTCTCAGGCATTTTGATGCTTGTTGTTCTGTTGTCAGGTTGTACACAGCAAAAAGACGAAGGTTGGAAACCGTTGTTGGATAAGAATCTTTCACAGTGGAGGATTTATGAAAGTTACGTTTTGACAAATGATTTTAGGGGAAAACGTCCGGTTGATGCGGAAGGTAATGAGATTGCTCCGATAGGTTTTGATAAGAACCTCTATGATGTATTTACAATGGAGGAGGAAAAAGGCGAACCTGTTTTACATGTACAAGGTAAGGCTTATGGCTGCGTCATAACAAATGAGAGTTATAAGAACTACCATCTACGTTTGAAAGTTAAGTTTGGCAATCAGCAATGGGAACCACGTATTGGGAAAGCACAAGATTCTGGTTTGCTGTATCATTCAGTAGGTGAGCCTGGAGCGGATTATTGGCTTTCATGGATGCGTAGTTTCGAGTATCAGGTGATGCAAAGTGGTACGACAGAAGGGAACTGTGGCGATTTCTGGAGTATTGCGGGTTCAAGAGCCGACATCAAGGCTTCAAAGAATGAGGAAAGAGATGCTTGGTTTTATGATCCGAATGGAGAATGGAGAACGTTCTCAGGCTTTTGTGGAACGAAAGATTATAACAGTCCGGAAGGTGAGTGGACCACTTTGGAACTGATATGCTTTGAGGATAAGAGTGTACATGTGGTGAACGGAAATGTATCGATGGCTTTGAAAAACTTACGTTATGCTACCCGAGAAGGAGAATATCCTTTGACCGAAGGAAAGATACAACTTCAAAGTGAAGCTGGAGATATCTATTATAAAGACATCGAAATCCGAGAGATTACAGAGTTGCCGACAGAATACGTGTCATTATTTTTATAATAATATTATATTTTACTCTCAAAATGTCAGTAAAACACGTATGGCTTTCAAAAATAAATCGTAACTTTGCACCACTTCTGAAAATAATCATAAATAACAAATAAAAATGGCTTATAAACGCTTAACAGCAGCAGAAGCTGCGTCATTAATTAAGAATGATGAGAAATTAGGTCTTAGTGGTTTTACACCTGCAGGTGTTGCTAAGGCAGTGACAAAGGAGTTGGCAAAGATCGCGATTGCTGAACATGAGGCAGGTCGTCCTTTCAAAGTAAGTGTGTTCACAGGTGCTTCTACAGGTCAGAGTACGGATGGTGACTTGGCTAATGCACAGGCATTGAAATATCGTGCTCCTTATACGACGAATCCTGATTTCCGCAAGCACGTGAATATGGGTGAGATTCCTTATAACGATCTTCATTTGAGTCATATGGCTCAAGAACTTCGCTACGGTTTCTACGGTGACTTGGATTGGGCTATCCTGGAAGTTTGTGATATCGAGGAAGGTGCAGATGTTTGCAAGGCATATCTGACTGCTGCAGGCGGTATCAGCCCTACTGCTGCTCGTTTGGCAAAGCATGTCATTCTGGAGTTGAATGCTTTCCATAATCCAAATGCTAAGTATATCCATGACGTTTATGAACCATTGGATCCTCCTTACCGTAAACCTATTCCTATCGTAAACGTAGGTGACCGTATTGGTAAGCCTTATGTTGAGATTCCTGCTTCTAAGATTGTCGGCGTTGTTGAGTGTAACCTTCCGGATGAGGCTCGCGCTTTCAAGGATAATGACCCTGTTACTGATAAAATCGGTTTCTTGACTGCTGAGTTCTTGGTAGAGGAAATGCATTGTGGTAGAATCCCGAAGGAGTTCTTGCCTTTGCAGAGTGGTGTAGGCTCTACAGCAAATGCAATTTTGGGTGCTTTGGGCCAAGACAAGC
>CAMVLL010000088.1 GCA_947168315.1 uncultured Bacteroidota bacterium
GTCACGAGGAACGAGGTTACCGAATGCCGGATAGCGGCGCTCCAGATAGTAGTCACGGTCTTCCTCAGGGATCTCATATCCTTGTTTTGTTCCAGCCTGAAGAGCCTTAGCATCCTCCAGTTTCTTCGGAACCCAGATACGACCATCGTTACGCAGTGACTCCGACATCAATGTCAGCTTGGACTGCTTGTCGCCGTGTACAGGGATACAAGTCGGGTGAATCTGTACGTAAGAAGGATTTGCGAAGTAAGCACCCTTACGATAGCACTGAACAGCTGCTGTACAGTTACAACCCATAGCGTTTGTAGAGAGGAAGTAAGCGTTTCCGTATCCACCGGTAGCGATAACCACAGCGTTCGCTGAGAAGCGCTCCAACTTACCAGTCACCAAGTTCTTAGCGATGATACCACGTGCGCGACCATTGACGATTACCACGTCTTCCATCTCATAACGAGTGTACAGTTTTACCTTGCCGGCCTGAACCTGTGCGCTCAGCGAAGAGTAAGCACCTAGCAACAGCTGCTGACCAGTCTGACCTTTTGCATAGAAGGTACGGGAAACCTGTGCGCCACCGAATGAACGGTTAGCCAACATACCACCATATTCGCGAGCGAAAGGAACACCCTGAGCCACACACTGGTCGATGATATTGTTTGATACCTCAGCCAGACGATATACGTTAGCCTCGCGAGCACGATAGTCACCACCCTTTACAGTATCGTAGAACAGACGATAAACAGAGTCACCGTCGTTTTGATAATTCTTTGCGGCGTTGATACCTCCCTGTGCAGCGATAGAGTGTGCACGGCGAGGAGAATCCTGGATACAGAAATTCAATACATTGAATCCCATTTCACCAAGAGTAGCGGCAGCGCTGGCACCTGCCAAACCTGTACCTACTACGATGACGTCGAGTTTTAATTTATTCTTTGGATTCACCAAACGTTGGTGAGCCTTATAATTGGTCCATTTCTCAGCCACTGGGCCTTCAGGAATTCTTGAATCTACTTGTTTAACCATAATATCTTCAATTAAAGTGAGTTATTAACAAGCACCACAAGCACAAAGACTAGGTGCACATTTGAAAGCGAATGCCAAGATTACAATCAAGAAAAGAGCCATCAAGATAGTAACGTAAACCCAACCGATGATTCTCCAACGATTGAACCAGATCTTACCATTCCAACCGAGTGTATGGATAGCACTCCAGAATCCATGAGAAAGATGGAACCAAATAGCAACAATCCAGATGATGTAAAGCACAACGTAGATCGGATTAGAGAATGTGCTTACGATCTTACCAAAACCATCAGCCGGAGCTGGATCGAAATGGATAGATGGGAACAATTCTGCAAACATCATGTTGTACCAGAAATTGAACAAGTGCAGTATCAGACCCAAAAGAATGATGATACCCAAAACAAGCATGTTCTGAGAAGCCCACTCAACCTTCTTCGGGGTGTCTGTAACTGCATAACGCTCGTTACCACGTGCCTTGCGGTTTTGGATAGTCAACCAGAATGCATAGAAAATGTGGATGACTGCCAATGCTGCCAAGCCAATCGTTGCTACGACTGCATACCAGTTAGCTCCGAGAAGTTCGCAAATCATGTTGTATGCCTCTCCAGAGAACAAAGCGACAACATTCATGCAACAGTGGAACGTTAAGAACAGGATAAGGGCGAGACCAGTAACACTCATCACCACTTTCCTTCCAATAGATGAATTACTTAACCACATAAATGATTGATTTTTAATTATTTAATTGTTAGATTTAATGTTTCCAAAATGTGATTTTTGAAATATTATCGCAAATTTAATCCAAATATCCCTTAATTACAAGTAATTAATAAAATATTTCTGTCATTATACGGATGGAATCAATTCTTTGACTACCTTTGTAGAGGTTGATAAATGATAGAATATGAACTGGAAGATCCTTTTGCTTATTGTATTTCTGCCGATGAAATGGGCTATTCCTGTCCATGCTCAACATTTCGACAAGCATGTCACAGAGACGATCAATGCTTGGCATATCCATGGTGTCAGCCGTACCCTTTCAGCCAGCAGCGAGGTCCTTCCGGTGGCTGTTCCAGTCGGAATGTTAGCCTATGGAGCGCTGAAATCCGACAAGACCATCATGAAAGATGCGGTATATATCGGGACAACCGTCATCGAAGCGATTGCCGTATCCTACGGGATGAAGCACCTCACAGACCGCCAACGTCCTTATATGAAATATCCGGAGATTATCCATCCACATGGCGGACATACTGACAGTTCGTCGTTCCCTTCCAACCATACGGCAACGGCCTTTTCCCTGGCTACCTCACTGTCGCTGACCTATCCCAAATGGTATGTGATCGCTCCATCGGCTGCATGGGCTTGTGGCGTTGGCATCTCCCGCATCAATCAAGGCTTGCATTATCCGACGGATGTCGTCGCAGGAGCGGCCATTGGCGTGGGTTGCGCCTTCCTGAATGTTTATGTCAACAGATGGTTGAATAAAGTACTCTTCAAACCATAGCCTTTCTATAATCTTTCGGCTGATATCGTCACAGATAAATAAAAAATCCTGTACATTTTCCTTTGGCTTGATAAAAAATTATTATTTTTGTTGAGAATAGTTATCAAGAGAAAGTCAATCTAAAAGTTCATTCTTGTTGAACAACATGCATTGACAAATGCTTATGCCTGTCAATTTTTCAGAACGATATTATTGTAAAATCTAAAATACTAATTGAAGTCGGGAAGATGAAAAGTGCTTTTTATTATTTGTGTTTGGCCTTTTTGATGGTTGGATGTACCAAGTCCACCCTCAACAAGACCGACTATCAGGTGCCGGCTCCCGAGGATGTGGTGATGTATCAGGTGAATCCCCGCAACTATGCTTCGAGGGAAGCCTTTCAGGCAATCACCTTGCACCTTGACTCCATCAAGCAGTTGGGTGCCAATGTGGTGTGGTTCATGCCTATTTATGAGATTGGAGTAGAGAATTCCGTACATTCTCCTTATTGTATCAAGAACTATGTTGATACCGACAAGGAGTTTGGTACTGTTGAACAGTTCAAGGCGTTGGTAGAGGCTTGCCATCAGAGGGGTATGGCTGTGTTGCTCGACTGGGTAGCCAACCACACTTCGTGGGATAACCCTTGGATAAAGGATCATCCTGAGTGGTACACGCAAGATGAGGAAGGAAATATTATCTGGCCTGAGGGAACAGGTTGGAGAGATGTGGCCGATTTGAACTTTGACAATGCCCAGATGTGTCAGGCTATGATTGATGCCATGAAGTTCTGGGTGACCGAGGTTGGTGTTGACGGGTTCCGCTGTGATGCGGCCGACTATGTGCCACTGGATTTCTGGAAAGAATGTCTGGTCCAACTGCGTGCCATTGAGGGACATCCGCTGCTGATGTTGGCGGAAGGGCAACGCAAGGGTCTGTTCGACGTCGGTTTCGACATGAACTACGCTTGGGGTTGGATGTCGGCACTGCGCAGGGTTTATAACGGTGCACCTGTAGCTATGGGAGAACGGCGGCGTATGGGCCCCGTAAGTGTTTCGACCTTGTTCGAGACCGACTCCATGGAATATGCCGGCTTGCCTGAGGGTAAGATGAAACTACGCTTCACCACCAACCACGACGAGACATCCAAGATGTCGCCCATCAGGGAGTTCTTTGGCGAAGAAGGATCTATGGCTGCCTTTGTGGCATCTGCCTTCATTCATGGCGGTATGTTGATTTACGGATCACAGGAAGTAGGTTATCCCGGTAAGATCAACTTCTTCAACTATGTGAATGTGGATTGGAACGCACATTCCGATTTATTCTCGGAGTATTGCCAATTGGTACGTATCTTCAAGTCGACACCTTCCATTCGGAAAGGTGCTCTCAAGCCATATAAAGACAACGATGTGTTGATGTTCGAGAAGTCCCTCGACAAAGAACGGGTGCTGGTGATGATCAATATGCGTGACGCACAGCATACGGTTGCCATCCCTGCTGAATGGAAGAATGCGGAATGTGTGGACCTGATGACCAATCATGCGGTTACGTTGTCGGAGAACGAGCGGATGTTCAGTCCTTTTGAGTATATAATCTTAAAACGAAAATAACGATGAAAACACGTGTTAATATCCTTTCATTGTGCCTATGCTTTGTGGGCATGCTGTTTTGCGAGAACGCTTTGGCCATTGAGGTGAAGCGGTTGGAGCCCACATGCTGGTGGGTAGGAATGAAGAACAGGGAGTTGCAGTTGATGGTTTACGGACCTAACATTGCCGCTTCGAGAGCCAGTATAAACTATCAAGGAGTAACCTTGAAGAACGAGGTTAGGGTAGAGAATCCGAATTACCTGTTCTTGTATCTGGATATTGCTCCTGAGACCAGTCCGGGTACGATGGACATTGTCTTTACCGAAGGGAAGAAAACCCTGAAATATAAATACGAGTTGAAGGCCCGCAACACGAAACCAGGTGCACAAGGTTTCAGTACCGAGGATGTGCTCTATCTGATTACACCGGACCGTTTTGCCAACGGTGATCCTTCAAACGACACGGCTGAGGGTGCTACGGTCACTCGTGAAAGACCGTCCGGTCGTCATGGCGGTGATATCAAGGGTGTGACAGATCACCTGGATTACCTGAGCGACTTGGGTGTCACGACCATTTGGCTGAACCCTGTTCAGAAGAACTCCGCCAACTCTTATCATGGATATGCGATCTCTGATTTCTATGATGTGGATCCGCGCTTCGGCACCATGGAAGAATATATTGACATGATCGACAAGATTCACGATCGTGGTATGAAGGTGGTGATGGATATGATTCTGAACCACTGTGGAGGTGGCCACTGGTGGATGCAAGATCTGCCTACGGGCGACTGGTTGAACTTCAACAACCAGTTTGTGCCGACCAGTCACTTGAAGTGGACGGTTGTCGATCCTCATGCGGCACCATCAGAGCGTAAACTGTTCTCCGATGGTTGGTTCACCCGTGGTATGCCCGACTTGAATCAACGTAATCCGCTGTTGAGCAAATATCTGATTCAGAGTACAATCTGGTGGATTGAGTATGCCCGCATCGATGGTATCCGACAAGACACCCACCCATATATGGAACCGGAGTTCAGTTCCCGTTGGTGTAAGGAGTTGACAGAGGAATACCCCGACTTCAACATCGCTGGTGAGACCTGGTATCCGTCGGGAAGTGGATTCCTTGCTTGGTGGCAGAGAAATTCCCGACTGAACGCCGATAATCCTAACTTGAAGACGGTGATGGACTTCAATTTCGCCTTCCTCTCACAAACGGCTTTTGAGGAGCCGAACGCACCAGAGGATGTGAATCCAACAGGATTGTTCAATATCTATGTATCCCTTGCCAGTGATTTCCTTTATGAGGATATGGACAATGTGCTTATGTTCTTGGATAACCATGATATGGGACGATTCTCGGAAGTGGAGGATGTAGGTCTGAACAAGTACAAACAAGGTATCGGCTTCCTGCTCACCACTCGAGGTATTCCACAGATCTATTACGGCACCGAGCTGTTGTTCAAGGGAAAGAAGAAAGAAGGTGACGGTGTGATCAGAAAGGAGATGCCTGGAGGATGGCCGGGTGACGAGCGTAGTGTGTTTACCAAACAGGGCCGTACGGATGAAGAGAACGAGGCGTATGATTACATGAGCCGCTTACTACATTGGCGTAAGACCTCTGAAGCCGTGAAGCATGGAAAACTGATACAATACGCACCTGTACATAACCATGGCGACTGCTATGTATATGCCCGCATCAAAGGTGATGAGACCGTCTTGGTGGTAATGGGTGGATCGGATAAGGATGTAGAGATCAACATGAGCCGTTACACCGACGTTACCAATGGATTTACGAAGGGAGTAGATGTGATTACTGGCAAAGAGTTGGATATCACCGGAACGATGAAGGTTCCTGCCCGTGGCACCTATATACTCGAACTAAAGAAATAGTAGATGATGACAAATACATTGAAGAAGACAAGTCTGTGGATTCTTCTGACCATAGGAATGGTATTGCCGGTGTTCTCGCAACAGACGGTAACCTATCCGGCAATACCCGATATGCGTGTCAGTGAGGATTACACCGTCAAGTCGAATGGTCATGAAGTGATTGTTCAGACCATAGGACCTGGTGGTATGGAGGACCTCAACATGGCCAACTTCTCCTGCGAAGGGAAACAGTTGATCCAGGTAGGTGTGAACGAGGATATCGAGAGTTTCAGCATTCAGCCTAAGAGTGCGTCGATAAGAGGTGAGGCAGACGGCAAGGTGCTCACGCTTCAGATAGAAGGGCCTCAGAAACTCTATATACAGATTAATGGCAAGCCCTATCTGGGCGTGTTTGCCAATCCTTTGGAGACCAATATCCCCAAGGGCAAGGCGGCAAAGGTGGATTACTATGGCCCGGGCAACCATGAGGTGGGCAATATCACCCTGCACGATGATCAGGTGATTTACATTGCAGGAGGTGCCAATGTGATAGGGCGCATCAATGGTACGGCAAAGAACGTGAAGATCTTCGGGCGTGGTATTCTCTCAGGAAATCTGAGAGCGAATAATTGTGAGAACCTGCAGGTTGAAGGTATCACGATGGTAGGCCGAGGAGGCTGGGTGAACACAGTGACAAACAGTGTGAACACGTCTTACCGTAATGTGAAAGTCTTCAGCCATACCGGTGTCTGGGGGCTTGACGGTATAAATCCTGTATCTTGCAAGGGATTCACCATTGATGACTGTTTCATTCGTACGCGCGACGACTGTATCGCTGTTAAGTCGAATGGTAATCCCGAACACTTTGACCTTAGTTCACGCGACATCGTGGTGAAGAACAGTATCATGGTTGGGTGGGATCATGCCGACGGCTTTACGATGGGATTTGAGCTCAACGGAGGTGTTGTAGAGAACATTCTGGTGAAGAATTGTGATATTCTGCGCGCCAGAGGCTCTGGTCGTACTGGTGGCCATGCAGCCTTCAGCATTGTGTGCGATGGTGCTTCACAAGTGCAGAACATCATTTTTGAAGATATCCGGGTAGAGTCGGATATTGAGTACAAGAATTTGGAAATTATCCTTACAGAGGCAGAGCGTTATGGCAATGGCAAGATGGGCTCTATCAAGGGTATTCATCTGAAGAACGTGTCTTGGGAGAACGCCTTCAAACCGTTTACCATCGTAGGTCATCCGACAAAGTTTGTTGAAGATGTGACATTTACGAACTGTTATGTAGGTGGTAAGTTGATGCGTGGTATTGAGGATGCCGACTTCCAGATGGAGTTTACCAAGGATATCGTCTTTATTCCTGGCGGCAAGGTGAAATATGAGCGCTATCCCGAGCAAAACGGTGAAATCAGATCCCGTGTCTCCGGGCAACGTCCAGCCAATGCTCCAAGAAGGTGAAAAAATGGATTCAGGTCTCTTTTTTAGCGGCTTCAAAAACTCGACTTTTGGTTTCAGAAACTTGATGATTTGTAAAAAATTCTCGACACTGAAGGGTAAAAAACTGGATAATTGAAAAGAAATACCCTATTACGAAACATTAAAATTGAGTTTTGTGAACATCCTATTAGAATTCATGAATTGGATGAATAAAAAGAGATAAGATTATAGGATTTCAAGAGGGTTTTTATATATTTGTAGAATAGAAATCAAAGTACAAATTTAAAACTGAAAAAGCTATGATAACCTATCGTTGTCCTAAATGTGGATTAGAATTTTCATCAACGCACGGAATCTTTTCACCTCGTTGTCCGGCATGTGGACAAATCTGTGAGTCGCAAAATCAAACATTCTCTCAGGAGCAACAAGGAAATGTTCCTCCTTACGGTCAGCCTCAATATGCTTACGGCCCGGGGGCCGAACCTGGAGTATTTGATGTGGGACCATCCGGTAAGAGTCGTGGTATCGCTGGTTTGCTCGGCATATTACTAGGATACTTAGGAATTCATTATTTTTATATGGAAAAGATCACTGCAGGCATTATCTGCATTATCCTTTCGATTGCTACTTGTGGCCTTTGGTCGATTATCACTTTAATTCAAGGGATTGTGATTCTCACCATGCGCCAGAGCGATTTTGAAAAGAAGTATATCTATACCACTAGTACTTTCCCATTCTTCTGATTCAGCGGAAAGTATTACAATCGGCTATATTTGCTAAAAAAGGTACTTTAGAAAATAACATTCGCCGCATCCAGTTGGGTGCGGCGAATCGTTTATGTGTGAATGTCTTCTTATTTCGAGAGTCTGTCAATAGCCTCCAGTTCTTCATTGGTGAATGAAATGTTTCGGATACTCTTTAGGTTGTCATCCAACTGCTTCACCGAACTTGCACCGATGATAACACTGCATACGAGGTCGTTCTTCAAGATCCAAGCCAACGCCATCTCAGCAAGAGTCTGTCCTCGTTGTGCGGCTATCTCGTTCAAACCTCTGATGCGTCGCAGTAAATCATCTGTCAGGATGTCCTTCTTCAGGTGGAAATCCTTAGCCATGCGGGAATCTTCAGGGATACCGTTCAGATAACGGTTGGTCAACAATCCTTGGGCCAACGGAGAGAAACCGATAAAGCTTACTCCTTGTTCCTTGGCTTGCTGCAAGATACCTTCTTCTTCCGGCTCACGGTCGAAGATATGATATCTTCCTTGGTACAACAGACAAGGTACATCACGTTCAGCCAGATACTTGTAGGCGAAGGCAGCTGCCTCAAGCGGGTAACGTGAGATGCCGACATATAATGCCTTGCCTTGACGGACGATATCTACGAGGGTCTGCAATGTCTCTTCCAATGGTGTCACGGGATCATATCGGTGTGAATAGAACAGATCGACATAATCCAGGTTCATCCGCTTGAGACTTTGGTCAAGGCTGGCCATCAAGTATTTTCTTGAGCCCCAATTGCCATAAGGTCCTGGCCACATGTCATAGCCTGCCTTGGAAGAAATAAACAGTTCATCCCGATAAGGGTGGAACGATTTCTTCATGATGAGACCGAATGTCTCCTCAGCCGAGCCGTAGGATGGACCGTAGTTGTTGGCTAAGTCGAAATGTGTAATACCATGGTCGAACGCATAATGCGCCATGTCCATGGAGTTGGCCAAAGTGTTCACATCTCCGAAGTTATGCCAAAGGCCTAAGGAGATTTCGGGTAACATGATACCGCTCTTTCCACATCTGCGGTATTTCATACCGTTCTCGTAACGGTCGGTTGCTGGGGAGTAAATAGGATTAATCATATCATTAGTTGTTTGTATGTTCTGTCATTGCCTTAAATGCCAAGGCATCCATCCGCATTTGCTTAACCATGGCTAGAAGTCCGTTGCTTCGGGTCGGTGACAAATGCTGACGAAGTCCGATTTCATCGATAAAATAGAGGTCGGCTTCCAGAATCTCATCAGGTGTATGGTCGGACAGCACGCGGATCAACAGCGAGATGATACCCTTTACGATCAAAGCATCGCTCTCGGCACGATAGATGATCTTGCCGTCGATGAAGTCGGACTGTATCCACACCCTACTTTGGCATCCATCAATCAGGTTCTTGTCTGTCTTATATTTCTCCTCAAGAGGTTCTTGGTCGTTGCCAAGGTCGATTAAGAGTTGGTATTTATCCATCCAATCTTCCAAACCGCTAAAATCCTCAATGATTTCGTCTTGTATTTCGTTAATTGTCTTCATGCTCATTGTTCTTTATAAATTACATTCATGACGGTCTGTCCCACTACTTTCAATGTGTTCACGTCGATATTGTCCATATTGTCTTGCAGTGTATGCCAAGTCGATCCAAAGCTTGAGCGTCTGTCGTTAGGATCATAGTTGATGATGTCAACGCAAGGGATGTGTGCATATTCGTAGATGTACATATGATCGTCGGTGACGTATCCGCCATCTCTACGGATGAAATATTTACTGAATCCTGCTTCGATAGCCTCTTTCCAGATTTTCTTCATATACCCCGAAGCTCTTTCCTTTGAGAATCCCTCATAGTAGAACGTTGCATCTTTGCCGCCTACCATATCGAGTAAGATACCATAACGTGCGTTATAGTTGGCTACGTGAGGTCTTCTACCCCACAGCTGTGAGCCCAAGCACCAGGAATCATCGGGGGCATTACCCTGATGGAACTGAGGCACGCCGTAGTCCTCGGCATCAAAGAAGATGATGTCGATACCCATGGTCGGTTGTCCTTTTTGTATCTGCCGTGCTATCTCGAGCAGGATGCCTACGCCGCTGGCACCATCGTTGGCACCGATGATAGGAGTGCGATAGTTCTTCTCGTCTTGGTCGTTATCAGCGTATGGACGACTGTCCCAGTGAGCGCAGAGCAGCAGGCGTTTCTTGCTCTCCGGCTTATAGGCTCCGATGATGTTCTTTATCTTCAGCATCTTCCCATCCCACGAAGGCATGTCGGCCTCTTGGATATAGACCTTTGCTCCAAACCGTTCCAGCTGTTGTGCAAGGTAGTTGCCGCAGTCGGTGTGAGCCTTTGTGTTTGGCACACGAGGCCCGAAGTCAGTCTGTGCCTTTACGTAGGCGTAAGCACTGTCTGCGTTGAACACCGGAACCGGTATTATCTCTTTGTTTATCGTTTCGGTGGTTTGCACTTTATGACTGTTGCCACACGAAAGTACGGCAATGAGCGGCAATACGATAATCGACAAACTAAAAAGCTTCATTATTCTCATGATTCTATATTATTGTTGTTTATACATTCTGTACTTCCTTCATCACACGCAGGAAGTTTCCACCCCAGATCAGACGGAGGTCGTCCTCAGAGAAACGTTCTTTCAACAATTTCTTTGTGAAGTTGAGCAGTTCGGATGAGCAAGCACATCCGGTGATGCCACCGTCACCGTCGAAGTCCGTTCCAATACCCACGTGTTCTATGCCCATCACACTGATCATGTGATTAAGGTGATGAACGGCATCCATGATGGTTGCCTGACCATCGTTCCTGAGGAACCCGTTGTACAACGTCACTTGAGCGACACCGTTTTTACGTGCCAAGGCGCGCATCTGGTCATCATCCAGGTTACGAGGATGGTTGCAGAGGTCCCGCACTGATGAGTGTGAAGCTACGATAGGTTTGTTGCTGATCTCCAACGCGTCGTAGAAGGTATGTCGACCAGTATGAGAGATATCCACCATCATCCCCACACGGTTCATCTCGTGAATCACCGATTCTCCGAAAGCGGAGACGCCGAAGGCCGAGACTCCCAAGACGGAGACTCCCAAGACCGAGGAG
>CAMVLL010000089.1 GCA_947168315.1 uncultured Bacteroidota bacterium
CCACCTCACAGTGATACATCTGACCTTCCTTGTCTGGCAACTGACCTGTGCCATAACCAGAAGCCTGATTAACGACTGTCGGAGGCATGATTTCCAAATAACCGGCTGCGCGAGCCTCATCCAGGAAGAAGTTGATTAAAGCACGTTGCAGGCGAGCACCTTTTCCTTTATATACAGGGAAGCCAGCACCTGTGATCTTTACACCCAGATCGAAGTCGATGATATCATATTTCTTTGCCAGTTCCCAGTGTGGGAGAGGATTCTCAGGCAGCGGAGTCTCCATGCCGCCCATCTTTTCTACCACATTGTCGTTGGCATCTTTGCCTTCAGGAACTTCGTCGTAAGGAACATTCGGAATGGTGTACAGCAACTCAGTCATTTCCTGCTGTGCCTTGTCCATTTCCTCTTGCAAGTTCTTGTTGGTCTCCTTCATGTCGGCCACCTTTTTCTTAGCTGCTTCAGCTTCTTCCTTCTTGCCTTCGCGCATCAGCATGCCGATCGACTTAGAGGTAGCGTTCACTTCCGCAAGGTTCTTGTCCAATTGGGTTTGCGAAGCCTTACGTTTGTTATTTAGTACGATAACTTGTTCGATAATTGTTTGGGCATCTTTAAAATGCTTTTTTTCCAGACCGCGGATAATACCTTCCGTGTTTTCTGTGATTTGTTTGAGAGTAAGCATATTCGTATCTTTTTTTATCAGTTCGCAAAGTTACGAAAAATTAGAGGAGAACAAAAGAATATATTTCTTTTTTGTTATGTCGAGTGATAGTAACTTCGAAAGTTTTGTAATTTGTACTAAAAAGAAAAAGGTCCTTCGAAATGGAAGGACCTTTGTTTCTAACTTATTAAATAGTTATGCTTCAGCTTGAGCTTCAACAGCCTCAACAGCAGGAGCTTCTTCTTTTTCAGCCGGGATAACAGAAACGTATCTCTTATCTTCGCGGGTCTTTTTGAAGCAAACTACACCGTCTACCAATGCGTAAAGTGTATGGTCTTTTCCCATACCAATGTTTTGTCCCGGATTAAAAGCTGTACCTCTCTGACGAACGATAATATTACCAGCTTTACAAACCTGACCACCATATATCTTAACGCCTAATCTCTTACTAGCGGATTCACGACCGTTCTTAGAACTACCTACACCTTTTTTATGTGCCATTTTTCTAAAATTTTAAATGATTAAGCAATAATCTGTTTAATAGTTAACTCTGTAAATTGTTGACGATGACCGTTTTTACGACGATAACCTTTTCTTCTTCTCTTCTTGAAAACGATGACTTTGTCACCCTTTACCAACGGAGATTTAACTTCACAAACAACTTTAGCACCATCTACAGTTGGAGCTCCAACTTTTACTGTTCCTTCGTTGTCAACTAACAAAACTTTGTCAAATTCAACAGTTGCACCGTTTTCAACATCCTGAATGTGGTGAACAAACAGTCTCTTACCTTCTTCTGCCTTGAACTGTTGACCGTTAATTTCTACAATTACGTACATTTTATTATTTATTTAAACGGGTTTCTCCGCAAGGTGAACCTATAACTCGTAGGCTACTTTCCCTACCTCCACGGACTAAATCGGGTGCAAAATTACGAAACAATTTTGATATTGCAAAAGAAATGTAAACTTTTTCAGTCTTTAATTTACTCTTTTATTTGGATTTATTCAGATGTCTTGAATAATAATGGATCCTCAGTTTAGTTCTTGTTTTATTTTGATGTAATATCTATGATATTAAAATAACTTAAGGCAAAGATGAAACAAGTGATTATAAACACCACGAAAATAAAAGAATATAAGAGGGCTAATAATGTATGTTTTATGCTATTCTTAAATGAAATACGATATAGCTGATGATTGTTCCATATTTGTAAGGCCAGAAACATACCGAAACTGAAATCAAATGGGGTGTCTACTTGTGATTTTCTTGTGAACAATAAAGTTATAAGGGATAAAAAAAGGAACTGACAGGAGTAGTAAACTTGTGCGAAAAAAGTCTCTGTCGCATTCAGTCTTATAGGTATTCTTTTCTTTTTAAATGCACAATAGTATCCGAATGACATAAAAGGAATCATTCCTAGAAGGATAAAAGCCTTATTCCCACTAATTATATCTTTAAGGATGTGGTATGTTCTCTTGAGGATATGTTGATTATCAAGAGCTATTATCTTGTTGCTAAAAATTAGTTCTATATTCTCGGCATCTTCAGTTTGAGGTGCTGATGTGAATGCGTTTGGATCAATGAAATGTGCCAGGATAAGATATAATAATGCCAAGGTGAAGAGCGTCTGGAAAGGCTTGAAGTATTTTATTCTTTTGCCTTGAAGAAAATCATATATCATGTATCCGGGCCGATAGATTAAACATACAATGGTGTTTAGGAAACCACTGTCAATGTTCAGGAAACCGGAGAAGAAATTTGTTACAATGTGTTTGAATGTTAACTTTTTTGTCTTGCTGTCTTGACCACAGTTAGGGCAATAATTACCAGAAAATGACATACCACAGTTTAAACAAACATGAGAATCTGTTGTTTGTTCTATATCTCCATGTCCTTTGATAAGCTTTAGTATAAGGGCATAGCGTTTGGAACGTATGATCTGTTTGAGATTGTCCTTCCTGTAGTCAAGGAAATCAAACACATAAGGTTTCATTTATTCTTCTATATTGAAGTATGCTTCCAGTTCTTTTTCTGCCGAACCGTTCACATTCTCAATGTCGCGGATGATTTGTCCGTTCTCGAGAAGAGCGATGCGCGGACAAATATCTACGGTATGCGTGAGGTTATGGCTGGAGATCAAGATCGTTGCATTGGTCTCCTCGTGATAGGCTTTCAACTCATGTTTAATGACTGACTGAGAAGTCGGATCGAGGAAGTTGAAAGGTTCATCTAAGATCAATACTTGTGGGCGATTCAACATGGCTCCGATAATACCAATCTTCTGCTTGTTACCAGCCGAGAAATCACGGATCAACTTCTTCTGTCCCATTATCTCATCGTGCATAAGTCGCTCGAAACGCGTCAGACGCTCGAAGATCTCATCTTTGGAGATACCGCAAATCTTTCCGATGAAGGTGAAATATTCCTCCGGAGTAAGGTAATCGATAAGGAATCCGTCGTCGATAAACGCACCAGTCACCTCTTTCCAGTTCTCGTTCTTACTTACATCAATATCATCAATCATCACATTACCTTCGTCGGCTTTCAATAAATCCAATGCGAGGCGGAACAGTGTGGTTTTACCGGCACCGTTGTTGCCAACCAATCCCAACATTTCTCCGCTATTGATGGTATAGCTATCGATATTGACAGCTACTTTCTCTCCAAATCTCTTTACTAAATTATTGATTGTTATCATCATATTACTTCTGTTTAACGAGTTGCACGGAAACTCTCCATGTTTTGATATTTGCGCTTCATCAGTCGCTTATAGATATTCATAATCCAATATCTGTGAGTAATGATAAATAGTAGTCCTATGCCAAATTCTACCCAGTAGGCAGCTATCCGACCGAATAGTGTGCTAAATATACTATCCAAGACGATTGGAAGACCGAATGCACATGCCGAGACCAGTTGCTGCATCTTCGAAGTACTACGGTTACCTTTCGTAATATTGGCATTGAGAGGCAAGGTCCTGGAATTGTACACAGCCGTTTGGAGCAAGAGAGCAAAGATAAATCCGCCACTCATCATCATATATGCTATCGGCGCTAAGATACTAACCTTTCCTTGTGTGACAGGCAGCCACATTACGGCGAATGGGACTAGAAGGAAAAGGAGAGCGATATAGTATTTTGCTCTCAGCAAAGTATAAATAGATTCCTTCCGACTCATTAGTCCATCGATATAGTTGCCTTCGAAGCTCATGGTGTTTCCCAATGTCATCATTCCAAGGATACAGAAGTTGTAAATGAACAGGAATGCCTGCATGATCTCTCCGTCGTACACATCCGTAAAGGCGAGGGCACATGAGAAAGCAATCATGATGAAGAATCCCATGAAGAACTGAGTCTTTGGCATCTTGTTTCGAAGAACTAACTTCAACTCAAGTCGCATGTATTCACCAACCAATCCGTAACGATCAAGAAACTTATACTCGGATACATGTTTCATCTTCGTATCTTTCACCTTACTGATCTCGTCGTACAGAATCTTTTTTTGTACCATATAGTTTATCCAGAACAAAAGGAGGATAGCTGCTATGGTCAGTAAGAAGGTGAGGACATTGCCTAAGATGTATCCTTCTGCAAAGTTCATCGTGAAATAGCTGATAGGGTGCGATTTCAGTAGGAACTCTGCTGCGCCAATGCCTAGATAAACCAGAATAGGCAGGAGTATCCAAAGAGGATGCTCGTTGAACAACATCTTACAAAGTGAGAACCAATAGGTGTTCAACACCATCAGTAACCATATACCTAATAGATATAAGAACATTCCACCAAATCCGAAGAACTTGATGATGGTGATGAAAGCAAAAGGTACGAACATGAAGAACCAAAAGAAATTGTAACTGCTGATTCCATGTTGTAGCAAGATGGTGCTAATCAGTTTTTTCTTTTTGACAGGAAGTAATAAATAGGGCTTAACCTCGTTCGAGATTGCCGGCTGAGCCATTGTCCGCAGCAGGAAGTCGGCAAATAAGATATAGATCAAACCTTGATTCATGATGTGGTACGGTTCCATACCTGGTGAAGTCTCCTCAAAGAGAGGAGGCAGCATTACTCCTAAAAATAGGAGTATTGCTGCCCAATATGCAACCATGAAGTAAATCATGAATTTAGCGAAGCGGTTACTCTCAAAAGCTGGATTCCGCTTGGCCTCAAGATTCTTGTTCTTCCGAATGATTGATAATAGCATATTCTTTTTATTAGTTAGCATCGCCTGTAGTCATGCTGACTTCAATGCGGTTGCCTTGTTTAAACAGTGCCTTGGCAAATTCTTGGACATCTTTCATCGTGATTGAGTCAACGATCTTTTCGTAATCAGTGTCCATATCGACCTTGTACCAATAGAACTCGTTCAACTGATTCATCCAGTAAGCGTTTTGCTTTTGGTTTGCTTTATATTGTTTATGCAAGTACTCTTTTGCCTTAGCCAGATTCGCCTCAGGAGCGCCGTTGTTAACGAAGTTATCCAATTCATCCAAGACAATCTTCGTCATCTCAGCACGTTTGTCAGGATCGGTGTCGAAGTAAATCTGCAGGACAGCATCTTCCTTTGGTTCCGGATACTTGGTGATTTGTCCCATTACAGAGACGCCATAGGAAGCACCTTCCTTCTCGCGAACGCTCTCTAGGTAAGATTGATCTAACAAAGATGAAAGCATGTACATCTTAATATCGTTCTCCATGTTATACTTGCAGTCGCCTGAAGCAACGATGATAACTGTTGCCTTTGGAGTCTCTTGATCACGATGGAAGACATTGCGGTAATTACCCTTACGGATATCCAAATTGACATCGCGGTAGTTCTCTTTTCTATTGGTTGAAGGCAGACCGCCCAAGTAAGTCTCGATCAAAGGCTTCATTTTGTCGAGGTTGATGTTACCTACAAACATGAAGGTGAAGTCGCTTGCGTCTTCGAAACGATCCTTATACATCGTGATGACTTTATTGTAGTCGATCTGATCTACCATTTCCGAAGTCATGTTCAATGCACGTGGGTGATTGTTGTAAAGGGCTAATTGAATGGTATCAGAGAATGCCTTTTCTGGCAAATTCTTCATATTCTCCAACTGTGCTTTCATACGATTCTTGTACGACTCGAAAGCCTCTTGATCCATACGTGGAGCTGTGAAGGTAAGATAGGTAAGTTGCATCATCGTCTCAAAGTCCTTTGGTGTGCAACGACCATTCATCTGTTCTGTCAAGCCGTTGACGCTTGCACTTACACTTGCATTCTTTCCAGCCAACACCTTATCAAGGTCAACTGCACTGAAGTTGCCGATACCACCAAGAGAAACGACACTGTTCATTTGGTTGATGTTGATGATTTCCTTGTCAGAGTACAAGTTGTAACCACCAGGGCTGAATGCTTTCATTGAGATTTCATCAGCTTTGAAATCGGTTGTCTTCACGATGACGCGAACACCATTCGACAAGGTCAAGATCTTGGAGCCAAACTTACCGTCTTCAATCTTCACCACTTTACCTGCCTTTGGAACTTCCTTCATCAATGGCTCGTCGGAAACCTTATCTTCATAAGCCGTTACCTTCTCTGCTTTCACAGCGTCAACGATAGAAAGGATATGCTCTTTCGTTGGATAGGTGATACCCTCTTTCTCAGGCATAAACATGGCGATAACCAGGTTCTTATCCTCAATCATCATCGGAATCAGTTGATTGATGGCCTCAACAGGGATGTTAGGAACAACCTGATTCATGATGGTATATTCATTTTCGATACCTGGGATAGGCTCGTTGTCTAGGAAGTGACGCACATATTCGTTGACATAATTAGCCGTTTGTGTCTTCTCGCGTTCGTTATATGCCTTTTCCAGGTTCTTCAGATAGTTAGCTCTTGCACGAGCATATTCTGTTGCGGTAAATCCGAACTCTTTCATCCGTTTGATCTCACGCAACATCGTTGACAAAGCTGTGTCGATACCGTCGTCTTTACAAGCCGACATGATGTTGAACGCTTGTTTTGTCTTGGAAACGATATAATCATCATCACCGCTGCTTGCTCCCAGATAAGGAGGATCGGCTTTTTGTGTCAGTTCATACAAACGATCGTTCAGCATGGTGGCAATCATACTCTTCATGTAGTCAACCGCCAGATAACCCAACGTGTTCTTTTCCTCACGGGTAGGAGCATCGTGTTTGTACATGGCCATGATCTGAGTGATCTGTTGTTCCTTATCCTTACCGATGCTTATGATTGGCTCATCAGTGTCAGGAACAGGGAAGTATTCGCGTGGAGCAGGGTTCGCCGGCATCTTGATATCGGCAAATGTTTTCTTGATCTTTGCTTCCATCTTGTCCACATCGATATCACCTACAACGATGATACCTTGTTGATCTGGACGATACCACTTCTCATAATAGTCGCGTAATGCTTGATGAGGGAAGTTATCTACCACCGACATCAATCCGATAGGCAAGCGGTGGCCATATTTACTGTTCGGATAGATTTCTGGAAGTACGGTCTCGTACATTCTCATCATGGCACTCTGACGGGTACGCCATTCCTCGTGGATGACACCACGCTCGCTGTCGATTTCCTTCGGATCGAGTGTCAGACCGTCAGCCCAGTCGCGTAAGATCAGCAGACAAGAGTCGGCGATTCCGTCACGAGTTGTCGGTACATTAGATATATTATAGACGGTCTCATCAATGCTAGTGTATGCGTTAAGGTTCTCTCCGAACTTTACACCGATTGTTTCCAGATAATTGATAATGCCTTTCCCAGGGAAATGATCTGTTCCGTTGAAACACATGTGCTCCAGGAAGTGAGCCAATCCACGTTGGTTCTCTTCTTCGAGGATAGAACCCACCTTTTGGGCGATATAATAATCTGCCTGATGTTGAGGAAGTTCGTTATGACGGATATAATAGGTCAATCCGTTCTCCAGTTTACCGATACGTACGTTTGGATCAACTGGAACGGGCGGCATCTGCATTTCCTGTGCCGAGATTAAAGTAGCGCTGCCTAGGAGGACAGCCATCATCAATACTTTTTTAATACAGTTTTTCATGTTATATTTTAATTTTTAGATTAACTCATGAGTTGATAAATATCGTTCTGCCTCAATGGCAGCCTTACAACCACTACCTGCGGCTGTGATGGCTTGCCTGTAATGAGGATCTGCCACGTCACCTGCAACGAAAACACCAGGAATCTTCGTTCTTGGAGTACCGTTCTCTGTGAGAATATAACCTACCTCGTCAGTCTCCAGATAAGGTTTGAAGATATCTGAGTTCGGCTTATGACCGATAGCCAAGAAAAATCCGTCAATAGGCAGATCGTAATAGCTCTCGTCGGCTTCGCCCTTACGTTTTACGAGGTGAACACCTTCCACACCGTTATCTCCATACAGTCCTACCGCATTATGCTCGAACAGTATCTCAATGTTCGGATGGTTCATGGCTCTCTCCTGCATTATCTTAGACGCACGAAGGTACGGTTTTCTTACAAGCATATAGACTTTTTTTGCTAAACCGGCCAAATAAATGGCATCTTCGCATGCTGTGTCGCCACCACCGACTACGGCAACGACTTTCTTGCGATAGAAGAAACCGTCGCATGTAGCACATGCGCTGACACCTTCTCCTGCATATTTCTTTTCGTCGGCCAGTCCGAGGTATTTTGCTGATGCTCCGGTAGAGATAATGACAGTGTCGGCTTCGATGACTTTGTCTTCATCCGTCGTAAAACGGAGTGGGGTACGGTCCAGTTCAGCCTTCGTGATCAGGCCGGTGCGTATATCTGCCCCGAATCGTTCGGCTTGTCTGCGCAAGTCGTCCATTAACTGTGTGCCATCCACACCTTCGGGATAGCCAGGGAAATTCTCTACTTCGGTCGTTGTAGTCAGTTGTCCGCCTGGTTCAAGTCCTTCGTACACAACTGGTGATATGTTAGCGCGTCCGGCATAGATAGCGGCGGTGTAGCCTGCAGGTCCGGATCCAATGATTAAGCATTTTATTCTTTCTATATCCATAATGATGTTGTTTATCTTAAATCAATAATTTCTGCTTTGGGATATTTCTTCGAGTCGTACTTGAAGTTGCTATCGCTGAACGACTGATGTAATTGGTAGGAATCAATGCTGATGATTTGCGGTTCCTGACTCTTGCTCTCTATCTTTATATAAAGAGGGAGATAATCCTTTGAGATGAAAAGTGTCAGCATTTGGATGTTCCCAGGAATTTGTGGGGTCAGCACGATTTCGTATCCTGAAACGCCATTGCGTGTTTTTGTTCCTCCATAGCGATAGTGATATCCTTTCTCATAGAAGGAGAGGAGCGCATAAGGGTTGATGTTTTGAAGATCTTCCGGATCAGGATTGCTGATGTTTACCTCTTCGTTCTCCTCGACATAGCTCCATTGTGTTTTCCCGTCAAACCAGCTCTCGATGCCACCACTGATGAGGTGGAACATTTCACCTTTCAGTTGGATGGTTCCGTTCTGTGTTCCTGAGAAGACTGCGCTGATGCCACCCGATTGTTTCACGTTGGCTGCAGTCTTGTCCATGATCTCTTTGGCTTTTGCGTTTTGTTGTGCGAAGATGACAGTTGCACAACACATTGTCATAACGACAAATAACAGTATTTTCCTCATTTCTTTTTACCTTTCATTTAAATTACTCAAACGCATCTGCAAATCGTTTGCATCTGCACAAAGTACCTCACGTGCCTTCGCACCTTGTGTCGGTCCGACAATGCCGGCAGCTTCCAGTTGGTCCATGATACGTCCGGCACGGTTGTATCCGATAGCGAATTTCCGTTGGATGAGTGACGTAGATCCTTGTTGGTTACTTACGATGAGGTAGGCAGCTTCCTCGAACAATGGGTCAAGACGTTTCATATCCACGTCGCCTGACTGTCCTTGTTCCTCAGCCGTCTCACATTCCGGCAAGATGAATGCGGTAGGATAGCCTTGTTGATGACTGATGTGTTCGACAATCCGCTCAACTTCCGGCGTATCCACGAACGCACATTGTACACGTGTCGGCTCGTTTCCTTGCAGGTAAAGGAGGTCACCCTTACCAATCAGCTGTTGTGCGCCGGAACGGTCAAGAATGGTACGTGAGTCAATCATGGCGGCTACGCGGAAAGCGATACGTGCTGGGAAGTTGGCCTTGATAGTACCTGTGATAATATTCGTTGTTGGTCGTTGTGTGGCGATGATCGCATGTATGCCGACGGCACGTGCCAGTTGGGCGATACGACAAATCGGAAGTTCCACCTCTTTGTTGGCTGTCATGATCAAGTCACCGAACTCATCAATGATGATGACGATGTATGGCATGAAGTGATGACCGTTCTCAGGGTTCAGCTCCCGCTTGATAAACTTCGCATTATATTCCTTGATATTCCTACATCCGGCTTTCTTCAGCAGGTCGTAACGGGTATCCATCTCCTTACAGAGGGAATTCAACGTGTTGACTACCTGTGATACATCAGTGATGATTGGCTCTGCTGAATCAGGCAATTTGGCCAGATAGTGGTTCTCAATAGGTGAATAAATGGAGAATTCCACTTTCTTCGGGTCGATGATCACGAACTTCAGTTCAGCGGGGTGCTTCTTATATAACAAAGATGTTACGATGACGTTCAAGCCAACCGACTTACCCATACCTGTGGCACCGGCAACAAGCATGTGAGGCGCTTTGGCCAGATCGACCATAAACACTTCGTTGGTAATGGTCTTACCCAAAGCGATTGGCAACTCCATCGTCGTCTCTTGGAACTTCTTGCTGGCGAGAATCGACTTCATCGGTACGATTTGAGCCTGCTTGTTAGGCACTTCTATACCGATCGTTCCCTTTCCTGGGATAGGAGCGATGATACGAATACCCAAGGCAGCTAAGTTCAACGCAATATCATTTTCCAAATTTCGGATCTTGGAGATACGCACACCTTCCGCTGGAGTAATCTCATACAAAGTGATCGTTGGACCAACGGTAGCCTTGATCGAATTGATCTCGATACCGAAACTACGAAGAACCTCAATGATTCGATTCTTGTTGTCTGTCTGCTCTTCCATGTTAATATCCGGACGGTTGTCATCGTACGGGTTGAGCAAGTCGAGTTTCGGGAAACGATAGTTCTCCAGATCCAATCTCGGATTATAAGGCTCTGTCAGTTTGCCTCTGTATTTATCATCGTTCGGTATTTTGTTCGTCACTTCAAAGTCGGGCCCTGCCGTGTCGACAACCTTTGCCGGCTTCACCGTCTTCTCTGGCTTAATGATAGGCTTAATATCCTCAGCATCGTCGGCGATGATCTCATCATCCTCTTTATTCTTCTCGAAATCATCAAATTCGATGGTCTTGGCAGGTTCCGGATCCTCAAAGACAATCGGCTCATTCTGTGATTCCGGAGTGAGGATATCGTCTTTCTTCGATTTTTTGAAGTTAGGATGCAGAATCTTGCGTAATATGGTGGTCGTCTCATTGCTGATGCAAATGAGGGA
>CAMVLL010000090.1 GCA_947168315.1 uncultured Bacteroidota bacterium
TTTTTTGTTATATTTGTATGTCATAAACAAATACAATTATGAGAGTTCTATTGATTAACGGAAGTCCTCACAAGAATGGTAACACATTTATTGCACTAAGTGAGGCAGCAAAGACGCTGGAGAAAAATGGTATTGAGGCTGAAATCGTACAGATTGGTGTGAAACCTGTACGTGGTTGTATCGCTTGTGGGCAATGCAAAGCAAAACAATTGGGGAAATGTACTTTTGATGACGATATTTGTAATCGTATTGTAGAAAAATTAGATAATGTAGATGGTCTAATTGTTGGCTCACCAGTCTACTATGGACAACCGAACGGCTCGGTTTTGTCTTTGATTCAGCGTTTGTTCTACTCTGCTGGTGCGAAATTACAGTGTAAGCCAGCGGCTGCTGTTTGTGTTTGTCGTCGTGGTGGCGCTACAGCAGCTTTTCAAACCTTGAATATGCCATTTCATATCATGAATATGCCTGTTGTAACTTCTCAATATTGGGGTATTGTGTATGGACGTGAGGAAGGTCAGGCTGCATTGGATAAAGAAGGAATGCAAACGATGCGTACGATGGCTAACAATATGTCGTGGTTGCTCAAAAAGATTCATAGTGATGGAAAACCAAATTATCCTGAGCGTGAACCTTGGGACCCTATGCACTTCATCAGATGATAGTTAGAATCCGCACCAATAAGATGCGGATTCTTTTATTCCTGGATCAGTTTATAGCCGATACCTCTTACATTTACGATCTCCACATGAGGGTCCTGGGCTAACTTATGCCGAAGCTTGGTGATAAAGACCTGCAGACTCCTGGTGTTGAAGAAACTATCATCTCCCCATAATTCTAGGAGGATGTTTTGTGTATTTACCACTTGGTTCTTGTTCGTACAAAGTCGTTTGAGGATTTCCGATTCTCGGAAGGACAAGGTCTCTTCTTTTCCGGCAAATAACAGTTTCTGAGTTGTTGGATTGAAACTATACTCTCCAATCTCAATCCAGCTACTTGTTTTAGGTGTTGTTTCTTCATATTGAAAGGCCCGGCCTACGAGTGCTTTGATTCGAATAATGAGTTCCTGCATGCCAAATGGTTTTTTTAGATAGTCATTGGCGCCAATCTCGAATCCTTCCACCACATCGTTGATGGCGGAGCGAGCCGACAAAACCAGAATGGGGGTGTTCCGGTCGGATTGTCGTAGTTGTCGAATCAATTCGAAGCCATCCATCCTAGGCATCATGACATCGGTTACCAAAACGTCGGGATGCAGTTCATAAAACATACGTATTCCTTCCTGGCCGTTTTGAGCGACGCTTATTTCAAATCCTTGAGCATCTAACGTGTCTTTGATAATCATGGCAAGCGTTTGCTCGTCTTCAACTAACAGTACTTTAATCTTGTCCATCTGCTTGAAATTGTAAGGTGAAGATTGTACACACATTAGGTGTGCTTTGAACCGTAACCGTTCCTCGATGTTTCTCCATCATCTGCTTGACGTAATATAATCCCAGTCCATATCCTTTCACATCATGAATATTTCCGTTGGGAACTCGGTAGAAGCGGTCGAAGATATACTTTTGTTTCTCGGCCGGAATACCAATCCCTTGGTCTTTAACTTCAATCTCGACGACACTCTGTTCCGGTTTCTCACATGCTGATATCTGTATGTCAACGTTTCCCTTTGAATATTTCACAGCATTATCAATCAGATTACTTATCATGTGATAGAAATGTGTCTTGTCGGCTTGCACCGTCAGGTCTTCCGGAACGATATCCATGGTTATGGACAATGGTTTCTCTACTTTTAATTGATATTGTTGAATTAAGGTTTGTACCGTCTCTTTAATAGATACCGTTTCCTTATGGATTTCCATATTCTTTCGTTGTTCCATACTAACAGAAAGGATTTGTTCCACCATATCACCGAGTCGTTTGAGCTGTTTCTGACTGATATTTAAATATTCTTTGGCTTTCTCAGGATTCTCACTTACGTTGAAGTTAAGCATTGCATCATTGGCGGCGTAAGCTATTGCTATCGGAGTCTTTAATTCATGGGTGATGTTGTTGGTGAAATCACTTTTCATCTCATCCAATGTCTTCTGTTTGTATAATGTGCGGAGCAGATAAACGAAAGTACCGATTAATATTAACAAGGTGATGAACGATGCGGAAAGAATGCCGGCCATTTGGCGAAGAACGACAAAAGTAACAGGCTCCATGGTCAGCCGATACTGCAGCATAGAGTCGATATCGGTGTAATAGGTATAGGTCTTTGCTTTCTTCGAAGGACGGTATCCGTTGGTCTGTGTCTCATCAACTAAGATATAATTCCTTAGTAAGCTGTCTTTATAGTACACCAACTGAATGCGATGAGGACGATAAAGGTTATACATATATAGTTGTTTATCCAAGATACTGTCATAGTCGTGGATATCAACTTTTGAGATCTTATCAAGGCCGGAATGTAAGGCTCGTCGGATGTTAGTGGACATATTCTTGAAATCATTCATGTCTAATTCAAGACCTTTCTCTTTACTCATCACGGCGACCGCACTTGTGTTGACTGTTTCCGTATCGTTCTTCATCAATTTGTATGAGTTCTGGTAGATGAGCGACTGGTGCCCTACAAGCATGGTTGTATCCTTGGCCTCGTAAACCGTCTTGACTTCAGTTAAGACGGTATCACCACTGTCTACAAAGCCCGATGACACATCAATGTTCCCACTTTTTGTAGGATCTGCTTTCATCATTTCGACACGATGCATCATTTCGCTGATATCAGCCCCTATCATGGCATCAAGGATGTGCAGTTCGACTTGTTCTTTCTGAGTATGATAAACACTTAAAAGCCAATGTGATTGGTAGTTGAAGATAATGATCAATGTACATACCACCAGCCACACAATATGTTTTAATGACAATTTCATAATCTACTGATTTGTGATTTAAAGATAGGTTGATTTACTGAAATAACATCTATACGTTAAGCCTAAATAACACTTTTGATAAGACTACATAACTATTTTAACGAACGTGGTTCGGATTAGTCATTTTACCTTTGCGTCATTCAAAACAAGGAAAGATGAAAAAACTTATTTCTATTGCCGTATTGACATGTTCATTGTTAGAAGTATTTGCTCAAAATCCGACAAAAGAGGAAGCTGAGTTGGATAGCTTGTATCAAACACTGCCCGAATTGCTCGTGAAAGGTGAGCGCCCTGTCGTGAAAGCTCAACCGGGGAAATTAGTTTATGACATGCCACGACTTCTTGTCAATAAACCCGTAGATAATATCTACGAAGCTCTTAAAGAATTGCCTGGAGTAACAGAGATGAACGAGGCGTTGTCGTTGGGTGGAATAGGAGTAACCATCGTATTGGATGGAAAGGTGACAAACATGACTACGGCTCAATTGATGGCTTTGTTGAAGAGCATGCCGTCGAACAGAATTAAAAACGTAGAAATCATGTATAATGCTCCAGCGCGCTATCAGGTGAGAGGTGCCATGATTAATATAATCTTGAATCATGATCCGAATGAACAACAGCCCCTTCAAGGCGAATGGTACAGTCTTTTCCGTCAGAAACATGTCCCAAGCATGGAGGAGCGACTGAGCCTCCTGTGGAATAAAGGTAAGTTCTCAACAGATTTTCTATATACTTATAATTTTGGAAAGGTTTATCACATCAGTGATGATGAATCTATTCATCATCTTCAGAACGGTGAAGTTTATCAGATGAATACGATGGAGAAATATAAAGGCTTTTCCAATGAGCACAGCGTAAGGTGGGGCTTGGATTATCGATGGAATGACAAGCATGCGTTGAGCCTTGTCTATAATTTCTCGAATGACCATACTAAGAATAATTCCATTCTTAGTGGCATCGTTCAAGGAGATAATTATTTGAAATCGGAGAAGCAACTGCATGACTTACGTTTGGATTATCAAACTCCGTTCGGACTGAAAGCTGGAGTGGAGATGACGTATTATAAAGCTCCTGAACAACAACGAATGAATAGCCGTCTGCAAGAGGAAGAACGGCATTATTCTATCGAGAACAATCAGAAAATCAATAAGTGGAAGTTCTTCCTCTCACAGGAACATCAACTTAAAAAGAACTGGAGTATCAATTATGGTGTTATTTATAATACAATTAAAGATTATAGTTATCAATTCTATCATCCGAAAAGTAAGAATACAGAAACCTTACCCGATGATATGGCGTTTCATCAGAAAGAAGATAATCTAGACATCTATGCAGGCTTTAGTAAGAGCTTCAGTGAAAAGTTAATGTTAGATGCTTCTTTAGATGCTTATTATTATAAGAGTGCGGTTTGGGATGAATGGAAGTTCTACCCGACGATAAACCTGAGTTATTTGCCATCCGACGGCCATACTTTCCAGTTGGGGTTAAGTAGTAACCGTGCTTATCCAAGTTATTGGTCAGTGAAATCGTTCAAATCGTACACCAAAGGAGGCTATGGCGAGATATTAGGCAATCCGATGCTGAAGCCTTCAAGCACTTATCAACTGCAATTGGCTTATGTTTTGAAGAATAAATACACGTTTGTGACATGGATGAGCCGTGATGATGACAAGTTTACTCAACTGGTCTATCAACGCACCGACCGCTTGGTGATGGAATATAAGTTTCATAACTTCGACTTCACCGATACTTTTGGCGTTCAAGCTTCTATTCCGTTCAAACCCTTTAAGTGGTGGCAAGTAAACCTGACACTAGTAGGTGCATTACAAAGAGATAAATACAATGGCTTCTATGATATACCGTTCGATCGCCGTATCTTTTGGACTATGTTTAATCTTCGAAACACATTTGTATTATCTTCTAAACCAGATGTCAGTATGACGGTGAACGGGTTTTACCGTACAAAGGCGATACAAGGCAATTATGACTTGCCGTCTTCAGGAACTTTGGATTTAGGTTTACGTTATCAGTTTGCTCAGAAACGTGCAACGTTTCGTTTGTACTTGAATGATGCCTTTCAGACCACAGCTATTTATCCGGTCGTTAGGATAGACGACCAGAACTATCGCATGCATTATTCATGTTTCCGTGAGTTCGGTCTGTCGTTCAACTATGCTTTTGGTGGTTATAAGGCAAAAAATCGTACAGCAGTTGATACATCACGCTTTAAATAAAACAATAACGTCTTGTACCTCGAGATTTCCGAATCCCGAGGTACAATTTTTTTGACACAGTACAGGTGTAAGCTCTAATCATTAACCTTTTCTTTTTTTTCTTTGAAAAAGCGAAAGAAAAGTCGTAATTTCGTATGTTCTAAAAATCCAGATTATGAAAAAAACGTTTATTCTGTCATGTACTGTTTTGTTGACGTTATGTCTAGCCGGATGTAAATCGTCAGACAAAGAACCGGCTTATAAAGATGCGAATCTATCTATTGAGAAACGTGTAAATGATTTATTGTCGCGAATGACGTTGGATGAGAAAATCCTCCAACTGAATCAGTATGCGACGGGTCCGAATGATAATCCGAATAATATCGGTGAGGTGATACGTCGTCTCCCTTCTGAGATCGGTTCGCTTATTTATCGCACGGAAGATCCCGAACTTCGAAATCAATTGCAAAAGGTTGCGGTTGAGGAAACTCGTCTGGGCATTCCAATTATCTTCGGATATGATGTCATTCATGGATTTCGCACCATTTTTCCTATACCACTTGCTCAAGCCATGTCGTGGAATCCGGAGTTGGTGAAGCAGGCTGCTTCCGTTGCAGCGAAAGAAGCATGGTATTCTGGTATCGACTGGACCTTCGCACCAATGATTGATGTTGCTCGTGACGGGCGTTGGGGCCGAATCGCTGAAGGTTATGGCGAAGATCCTTATACAACGGCTGTCTTTACCGAGGCTGCAGTACAAGGATTCCAAGGTGAGGATATGTCGGAACCGGAAAAATTAGCGGCTTGTCTAAAACATTTTGCTGGTTATGGCGCATGTGAGGGTGGTCGTGACTATGGTTATACCGAGATTTCACGTCAAACGCTTTGGGATACTTATCTTCCTCCGTATGAGGCTGGTGTAAAAGCTGGCGCTGCTACGGTAATGAGTGCGTTCACGAACATCTCTGGCGTTCCGGCAACAATCAATAAGTATCTTCTTACAGATGTATTGAAAGAAAAATGGGGGCACGATGGGTTTATCGTTTCCGACTGGGGCGCTATTGGTCAACTATTGAATCAAGGTGCAACAGCAGATAGCATGGAATGTGCCGTAAGAGCATTCAATGCCGGACTGGAGATGGATATGATGTCGGATTGCTATGGTAAGTTCTTGAAGAAAGCATTAGAGGAAAAGAAAGTATCGTTGGCTCAAATCGATGAGTCTGTTCGTCGAATCCTGAGAGTGAAGTTCCGTAAAGGACTATTCGAGAATCCATATACACCTTCGACCACTCCTGAAGAACGTTTCTTATTGCCTGAGAGCAAGGCTTTGGCTCAGAAACTGGCGGAGGAGACAATTGTTCTTCTGAAAAACGAGAATCATATTCTGCCTTTGTCATCAAAGAATATCGGTGTGATAGGTCCGATGGTGAAAGATAATTATGATGTGATGGGCTGTTGGACTGCTCATGGCAATAAGGCTGATGTCGAAACTATTTGGGAAGGACTTCAGAAAGAGTTTGAAGGAAAAGCTAACTTGATTTATGCCAAAGGATGTGAGATAGAAGGTGATGATCATACCGGTTTTTCGGAAGCAATGAATGTGGCCCGTCGCTCCGAAATCGTGTTATTGTTCTTAGGTGAGAGCCGTTGGTTCACTGGTGAAGACGCAAACCGTTCACAAATTGCTTTGCCCGTTATTCAACAAGAGTTGCTTCGTAAGATAAAAGAAACAGGCAAGCCCATCGTCTTGGTTGTATCGAGTGGTCGTGCTGTCGAACTGGGGACGGTCGAGCCGTTGTGTGATGCGATTGTCGAGATGTGGCATCCAGGAACCGTTGCAGGAACGCCGATTGCTCGTGTTTTATCGGGTGCGGTGAACCCTTCCGGTAAATTAGCTTTGACTTTCCCATTCAGTGGCGGACAAATGCCGATTTATTACAATGCTCGCCCAGGTGGTCGTCCGTTACAAGGTAAATATACAGACATACAAACTGCTCCGCTTTATGAGTTCGGTCATGGATTAAGCTATACAACTTTCACATACGGCGAGTTAAAAGCGTCAGCAACTACGCTAAACAAGCAGGATAAACTGACTGTTAGCGTTGACGTGACGAATTCTGGTGATCGAGATGGGGCAGAGGTGGTGCATTGGTTCATACGTGATCCTGTTTGTTCCATTACTCGTCCGATGAAAGAGTTAAAGCACTTTGAAAAACAGATGATTAAAGTAGGAGAGACCAAGACATTCACCTTCGATGTTGACTTATTACGTGATTTTGGTTTTGTGGATGAAAATGGTGACCGTTTCCTGGAAGCTGGAGAATATCAGATTATTGTAAAAGATCAGGTTCTGAAAGTGGAAGTGAAGTAATATATGATATAAGAATAAACATCTCTTTTTGTTATAACAGCCTCGGGATTTAACAAATTCTGAGGCTATTTTTTCATTATTGAGTTTTTTGTTTTCAGCATCGAGTTTTTGAGTTCAAATATCGAGATTTTAAGTGCAAACATCGAGTTTTTGAGCGAAATCATCAAGTTTTTGAATATCAAATATCGAGTTTTTGAAAGGGTTATTTTTGTTATTTATATTGAAAAGACTAAAATATATCCTAAAATTTGACATTATATAAGATAAATATTCAATTAATCAATAACTTACATAAGATTTTTAGTTAATTATTTTGTTACATAAATATTTTAAATATATTTTTGTATGATGTTTGATAGTTATCAAGCTGTATATATAGGGTGTTATTAGATTTATCTTTTGAAATCGAATCTCGCAAATTTGATCGTTGTATAAGATAAACCAATCGCACTACTTCGGATAGATGTAGGCTATTGTTATGTCTTGCTGATATAAGATTTCAAGATAAAGCAAATACAATAGTTCCTACACCTTTTTTTATGTTGTTATCTGCAGGGGGACAAGGATAACATTATTTATGAGTCAAACAATGAAAACGGGGAAATTAGAATGGAGTAGTCCAAAAACGGATTATCAGACTTTTATGCCACAGGAATACTGTGAACTTTGTTTCTATTATGAAGCTATCGTCCTATGTAACATTGCTAACAACGCGTCAGGCCCTATTGGATATGATGCAAACAATATGCCACATCAAAAAGCTTCCTGTGGAACATCTTATGTTACTGTAAGATTTGAGGATGGTGATGTAACTTATGACGGATATGAAAGTTATAACTATGAGGATGACTATCATCATGGTGCTAAAGTAGACTTACATGATGTAAATATTCCTGGTATTGCAACTCTTAACCCAGCAACAGCAGTTGGTACTACAATTCCAAACGCATTATGGCAAAGTACTTTCCAAGGTCAAACATGGCACCATAATGGTCCTGCAACAATAACGGAATATATTCTTACGAAGCCAGGCCATCCAAATCACTCATAAGATTATTCTACTTATTGATACTATCTTGCACAAGATGTCTTTCGTTTTGTGCAAGATTTTTATTTGTTTTAACTATAATAGAGTGTTTTTTTGAAGAAAAAGATATTGTACATAAATTTTTTTTGTAAATTTGCAGCGCTTTCAGACTCGCAAATATCTGAAAGTAACATATTAACGTAAGGTGTTATTAAAATTATCTTCTGGAATCAAATCTCGCAAATTTGAATGTAGTATGAAGATGGTTTCAATAGCACCGCATCATAACTTAATATCAATTATCTTCGTACTAAAAGGATTATGATGTTATCGTTTTGGTGTGGGCTATTGTTTTATCATACTACAGGCAATGCGAGGGCCAGATTTCAAGATAAAGCAAATACAATAGTTCCCACACCTTTTTTTATTTGTTATCATCGGGGAATTTGGATAACAACATTGATTAAGATAGTATGAAGAGGGGGTATTTCAAGCCTATCTTTTTGATTATTCCAACAAAGGAGTCCGTTAAGGCAGATGCTTTAAAGGATAACGAATTATCTACATATTACAAGGATTTTAAATCTACTCAAGAATCAAGAGTATTTCTTCAGAATCCGAACTTGATCGAACGTCAGATTGGGGATGAGTGGTTGCTCGTTCCTACGGGCGAATTTGCACAGCAATGGAATGGCATGATTTCATTGAACGAAATGGCTCATTATTTATGGACTCAGTTTAAAAAACCGACTTCTATGGGTGAAGTTCTTCAGAATGCTCTAGAGGAGTATAATGATCCGAACAACTCCTTAGAACTTGAAGTCCGCAATTTTGTCTATGAATATTTGTATAATCATTTGCTTTTCGAGGTAGAGCAATAAAGAATGAAGAACTTCCTCAATAACATATAGTTATTAATAATCATTCAAGTGATTGGAATGGGTTTATGTGCGTGGATTAAACTTCACGACATTACACCTTTATCCGATTTTATGGGACGTTCCGGTAGATGGGACATGACTTTTGACTTGATTTGGATACTTCTTATCTGTGGTCCCGCTGTCTATGCTTATACTCACCGTTTGGAGCATCGTAAGATACCCATATTTATTGCATTCCTGCCGTTCCTTTTTATAGGCCTTGCTTTTCTTTATTTCGGCAGTCTGAATGCATATCACAATTATCAGGCCAAACAACTACGAAAACAACAATATAATACCCCTGCTAAGATTGAACAAGTAATAGGTGTTCCCGTTCCCGACTTTAAAATTACGAACTATGAGGAACACAAAATTGATAATAAATTCTTGTTTGGGTATCTCTGTAAAGCTGAAATTACTTTTTCCAAAAATCCTTCTGAACTCTTTTATCAGACTCTTGATAGTCTGTGTTCCCAAAACAGTTCCAAATGGGTAAAGAATGATAATGTCTATTTGATGGATAGTATTCAAGGAAGAGGCAATCTCAGCCGTATTTTTTTATCCTTGTTACATACAAAAGGAGAAAACAAAGCATATATAGAATATAATAAAACAATAAACAAATTTTTAATTAATAGGAGGAAATAATAACTATGAGACTATTACCTTTACAATCAGGTATGACAGTAGGAGAAGGAGATGTTTATATAACTTATGAACCTGAATGCTATAATGCAATCATGAGTGTTCTAAATAACCCTGATCATGAATTATATGATTTATTAAGTGATCCCGATTTGGCACGCCAAGCGTTTTCTCAGTTAGTGTTTTCTGCAGAATATAATGTTTGGTACGATCCATATAGCAGTGAAGGTGGATCAAATGAAGAAGCATGGGATTTGCTTGGTGGAATATATGGCGGTGTTTCCTTGGAAATTGAAATGCTTGGTGATGAATTAGGTGTTGACTGTGGTCTCGGTGCTACTACAATTCTAAATTCCCATCAAGGATCTGCAGGTTTCTAATGCCAACCCATCATTATCAAGCAACGATAGCTGGAATAGACCTTAATTATGCCTTGCGGTACGAAATGACTGTAGGCTATTTAGGTATTCATTATATCAAACGAGCATTGCTTGATGTGAAAGATACAATTTCAGTCAAGGATTACGAAATTCAAGACTGGAAGAATTTAGGAAATCCGATGAATGCACATGGAGAGTATAGTCTGCTCTCCTTGCAAACATCGGAATATCTTTTGAACTTCGACCGATGTGTC
>CAMVLL010000091.1 GCA_947168315.1 uncultured Bacteroidota bacterium
ATTATTAAATATTATAAATAATATATCTATATATTATTTTAATATTATATATAAGGTGTAAAAAAGCCATTTTTCACACCAAATTCACATTGTATTTTTATAACACCCCTTAATGCATTGAAAATCAATCATCAATCGACTGCAGAAATTCACAATGAATTTTTATTCTATCATATCAAAAGTCTTTCTTTTGAATATCAACACATTAACACAAGCATTTTTATACATTTTGTCATTAGAATCATGTCATTATTAAGGTCTCTTTGAGTTGCGAATAATAAAAGAAGGGACTTTCACAAGCCCCTTCTTTTATTGTTTCATCTATTGGATTGAAACGTTACATCATCAATTATGTTCTATTTTCCTTTTAAAATCTACATCTTAGGTCGACACCCAATTGAAAAGGTTTATTAATCTGTTTATATCCACGGCTCATACTCTCAAAATAGAAAGTAGTATACCGATGATTTGTCAAGTTATGCGCCCAGAAATCAATGTCAATACTCTTGCATTGCAAGGAAAGACGTGCATTCAAGACGCCATTAAACTTATCGGAAGCATGATTATCTTCTGTCCAATAAATCTTTCCTGCACCAGAATAATTCAAACCCATAGTTAATGCTTGTACCCAACTATCTTTTATAAAGAAAGTATAGTCGGCTCCAGCACTGAGAGTATGCATCGGCACGAAAGGTACATAGTTCCCACTATAATCAAGTTCTACACCTGCATTTGTTTTACCACCTTCATATTCCTTAAAAGTAGAGTGAGTATAGCCATAATTTGCCATCAGATTTACATGGCGGTTCGGAGCTGCCTGCAAAGATAGTTCTGCACCGTAACTTTCACTCTTTCCAGCGTTCACCATCATACGGCCGAACCCATTTTCTGAAAAACGAGCCAGTTGTTGGTCACGAGTATCCATATAGAATGCAGCTAAATCGGCTCTCACCTTCCCTTGTGCCAAATCAAGATGCGCACCTACTTCATAGTTCCAACTATATTCCGGTTTATAAGTTGTAATCTCATCAATATCAGGAACTACGCCGTAACCAGGAACACGTTCCGCGATCGTTGGTTTATAACGAGGTCCCATAGCAGCCAACTCTGGAGCATCAAAGATTCCATCAATCATCTTAGTGGTCATATCACCTTGAACGATATCCGAGAACATTTGAATATTATAACCTCCAGAACGATAACCTTTTGCCACGCTGGCATAGATATTATTCTTATGGTCAATCTCATATTTCAACGCAAACTTCGGAAGCAATTGCCAATACTCGTCTTTCAGCTCTCCCTTGAAATAAGGATGAGCGTTCAAATCCTTGATTGTCATGTCCATATACGGCTGCATGAAGATACGGAAATTGAAATCGATATTCGAATTCGAGAGGTAATCCATCTTCAGGTTTTCATACTCTAAACGTAAACCGGCCGTAAGGGACAATCCTTCTACCAAGAAGTTATTAATAGTAGACTGATGGAACAACGCAGCACTCAAGGTAGGTGTATCAAAAGTGTTTTCTATGTGGAGATTATTGCTAATAACATCCAATGCCATTTGCGGAGCACGCGGATTATTTGCGTGGAATCCCGCAAAGATATCGTTGACATTATCTTCAATTAATGTTTGCACACCATCTTCCAAGAATGATACTGGGCCCTCGGTGTGAAGCCATTGATAGAATGCGCTTGCACCTGTCACCCATTCCCACTGACGGCCTGGTTTACTTTTAAAGGATATTTCTTCACTTAATGTGCTTTGTCTTTGCTTTTGTTCGAGTGTGTAGATATTCACAGGCAAATAATCCTGATCCATCATCATTCGGTCGTTCAAATTTTGAAAACCAGTTACCGCATTGAATATAAAACTATTAGCTTGATGTTCCAAGTTTAATCCAGTGTTGAACAATCCTCTGCGGTAACTGTTTTCTAAGCCATTGGCAATCTTACCCACATACTGACCGTACTTCTCTTCTGGAGTCAGGGAGCCGGTATAGATATATGGATAACCTCCTTCATCACTGTAATCATAACCAATGGTGAAGTCGAGTTTCCAACTATCTGAAGGTAGCCAAATAGCACGCAGACGACCACCGCCGGCATTCATATCATCTACCTTCTTTCCCGTGACCGCATTCGTAAAGAATCCGTCGCTTCCTTCATAGTAACCACCAGCAGAAAAGGCGAACTGGTCGTTGACACGGTGATAATGGGTAAGAGCAATGTTTCTATGGTTGTTTTTTGTACTGTAGCCTAATCGTAAATCTGTTCCTTGGTATGAGAATGGTGATTTGGAGTGAACCTTCACCAATCCACCCATCGTGTTTCGTCCATACAATGTTCCTTGCGGACCTCTTAGAATGTCGATACGTTCAATATCGTAGAAGTTGAAGTCGAAAGCCGACTTATCCACATAAGGGATATTATCCACATACATACCGACAGCCGGTGTATTGATACGGGAACCAATACCTCGGATATAGATAGCAGATGTCAGGCGAGAACCATAATCAGGCATATAGAAGTTGGGCGCCAACGCACTTACGCCTTTCAATGACGTAATCTGATGAGCCTGCATATCCTTTTGTGAAATCAAAGAGACAGATGAAGGAAGGTTCCTCAACTTTCCTATTTCCTTTGGAGAAGCGATTACAACCACTTCTTCTATATCGATAACACGTGTGGTGTCATTGACAATTGGTTCTGAAATATTGACATCTACTTTATCTGCAAATGAGTAGCTAAAAAGTAGAGACAATAATATACTACTTACAGTTTTTTTCATAATCAAATGTTATAATTTTGATGCAAAGGAACGCAGAAAAAGCATACGAATCAATCCTTATTTATGAGGATTTTTTAGAGGGCTTAGGGATGAAAGTGGAAAGATGAGAGTGGAGAGATGAATGCTTTCAACCCTAAACTCTCAACCTTAAACTATTCTTTCCATCCTTTCAATGAGTTCGTCGCCCAACGCACTTTTCTTCTGAATATGATCTTCCACGGCCTTCACAAAAGGATTTCCTTCAAAGTCACCTCGAACCTGCTCAAAATCGAGTTCTTTCTCATGTCGTGTACCATCAGCGCCGAAACCAGTCTTCGCAGCCATGGAAAATTCTTTCTTTGCATCCTCGTAGACCATCTTATCCAAAGAGACAACAGCTTCTTTCCATTGGTTAACGATGGAGATTACATCATCCGCCGTCATCTGGGAAGGATGAATATGATAGAATTCCTCCAGTTTGTCGTATGCCCATGTCCATTCGTAGGTATAATAATGCTCGTACATCCGCTGGAACTCCTCATTGATATACTTTAATCGGTTAACAGTACCCTTCTCAATCTTATCGAGCAAGGCTTCAACTTCTGATTTTGGAGCAATCAGTCCGCTGATATCCACCCATTCACCATGACCGATGGACGTATCTGGCACCAGACGAGCTCGAATCTCTTCATTCGACTTAAAATCGATACCTTCCAAGCGTTTAATCAAAGAATTACCCAAGAATTTATGGATGGCAATCTCATAAAAACGGATTCCCTTCTTCAAGGATTCGCTACGGATCTTCGCACTGTGATAAGCATATTCTTCCGATAGTTCTCCGGAAACATTTCGTAACTCCATCAACAGTTCCCTTCCCTTAAACATTTTCTGAATAGTAAAAGGACTTAACAAATTATAGTTGATAAAATCCAACCGGTTTGGGTCTGTCCGCTGGTCACGCTTCGGCCATTTCTGAGCATCACGGATTGTTCCCACGCTCCGCAGGTTTACTCCCGGCACCAAATAGGTGGTATTATTCTTTTCTATCAAATAAGAAAAAGGCAGGTTGGAGGTATCAGAATGGTTCACATGTCGACCCATCACCAAGGAGAAAGCGCCAACGCGAGAAGGCCAGAGGATATACGAGTCGGATGCCGTCTTAGCTCCACGTTCCAACGTACCTTGATGGATTGGTCCCAGTTTATACATATGATTGCTTTGGTTTGAGCCTGAACCGGCATTCATAAAACTGAACATTCCAGCAATCAAAAGAGTAGATTTATGATGTGTCACCGTGAACGGACCGGCAAAGATGGCACATGCCTCACCGTTTTCTCCTTGACAATTACTGAAAAAGAGAGAATCGGAAGCTGAATAGCCATGGCCTAACCGACAAGCCTGTCCGACGAAGCACCGACTAATCATCGTAGCGCTATCGATATGGGAACCAGAGGAGATGATAAAATCATCGGCAATGACGTTATGACCGATATAAACCGGAGCTGCCTGATTACTATTAACGCTTCCATTGTACAAACGGCTCACGCCCTTAATTACGGCGTAATCACCGATCCTCACATTCTCAATTCTTCCCGTGTTCATAATGGTAGTATGACTACCGATGACACCAATCGTAGAAGCATGTTTCTCAGAATAATAACGAGCCAAATCCTTTAGTTTATCAGCCAGTTGGGGACGATGGCGATACAAAGCCATAATATAAGCCATGTGAGCCGACAGTTTATCATGGATCATAACCTCACGACCACCAGTCTCGTTCATCACGGACACCTCTACCCCATTCCCGAATTTCGACAGACCATCCGTGAGGATGATATCGACATTCTGAATGAATGTATAGTCACCTATTTCATAATTAGCGATATAATTCTGGATATTTTCGATATAACAGTGATTACCGACCGTCACATTATGTAAACTGACGTGATGCAAGGCTGAATGAACCTTGATTCCCCCAGGTAAGGTAAAGACATCGTCGAGCGCACCAATACGAATGGTTCCTGAGAAATGAACATGCTGAATATATTTCGGTGTAAAATCCTCATGTACACGGATATTATTCCAGTCGTCAGCCACGCAGTGTTGTGTCATCAATACGTCGATTTCGTTTTGTGTCAAATTTCTATAGTTCATAATAATATGTTTAAATTCGCAGCAAAGTTAGTCAGTTTTTTTCATTTCAACATCTTTTACGATAAAAAAGGGCTGCTCAATCAAGCAGCCCTTAACGTTAACTTTTAAGAGAGAGAATTTAGAATATATTTAGTGAACGTCTTTTCTAGTATCCCACCAGAGTTGCTCACCCCAAACATAATCTTTCAGTTTGGCATCTTGAGCAGACCAGTTTGCATTGTTATAGTTCACCTGATTCTGTGGATAAGGGAATCTGAATGGAATATCGTTATGAATTCCATTGTAAGGAGAACGAGCACCAGGATATCTTGGAGAAACACCATCAGCAGCCTTAGCTGTATGGATGTAAGTCGGATAACCTGTACGACGATACAATGACCAAGCTTCCAAACTCTGTTTGAAGAGTCCTACCCATTCTTCGAAGTAAAGCATACCAAAAGAACCATCAAATTTACCAGGACCTTCCAGGTAAGCTGTAGCTTCGTCCTCAGCGACACCACTTTCTTCCATAGAGAGTTGAACAGCCTTATTATAAGCTTCCTCAGCGCTCATTGGAGTGCTCCAGCCTCTCAAAGCAGCTTCAGCCATGATATAATAAGGTTCACAAGCTCTAATCAATGGAGATGTACCAGCAGGGATATCACGATATAAAGCACCGATACGTGAAATCATATTTTTATCTGCAGGGTCAAGCAATGCACCATTCTCGTAACCACGATATTCGCCATCCTTCTTTGCCGGTTTAGCAATAATAGCAATACGCGGGTCTTTCATCATCTTCAAGTGATCGATAAGGATATCAGAGATACAGTGGTCATCACGAGTACGTGAGTTATCGTACCATGGCTCAAAGTGAGATGCATCTGCTAACCAATGGAATACAGTAGCATTCGCATTGCTGTCGATATATGGATAGCTTGAAGGATTACCGAAAATTTCAGTACATACTGACTGAGATGTTGAAGGTTCAACATTTACAATACGCATTGCAACACGAAGACGTAAAGAGTTACAGAACATCTGCCATTTCTTCACATTACCGTTGAACAACAGGTCACCAGCGCCCAAATCATCTGAACCAATTCCACTTGCCCAACTGTCAGCAGCTTCTTTCAACTTAGCCAAAACAGCAGTAATAACATCTTTCTGGCTGTCGTACGGAGACTGGAGAATACCACCATCTTCTGGTGCACCTTTAAATGCCTGTGAGTATGGCATATCACCGAAAGCATCTACACAGCAGAAAATCAACCAAGCTTGTAAAGTCTTACAAACATTTACGATATTCTTGTTTTCTGTTCTACTCAAGATATCATCCAACTGTACATAACCCGTATAAGTAGAATACCAACGGTTACCATAAGTGTTATTAGATGGTGTAAGACCATTATAGTCATTCAAATATTGAATCTTAGACAAATGGCCAACCCATTCACCTTCATCCAAAGCAGTACCCCACTGGCTCATAGCCGATCTGATGACATAAGCCAACTGGTTCGTATAAGGAACTTCCGAATATGCATCAGGGTTCGTATTGATCTCTTCAAAATCACCAGTACATCCTACCAAGAGGAGACCGCATGACAAGAATAATATTTTAAATAAATTTTTCATAATCGTTCTCCATTAAAAAGTTAAACCTAATTTCAAACCGAAGCTGCGAGACATCGGAGTAGAAGCCTGTTCGAAACCGACACCACGGCTATCTGAAGAAACACCACCGGTTTCCGGATCGATACGCATTGTGTTCGACTTATCCACCCAAAGCAAAGCCAGATTTGTTCCAATCAAAGAAATAGTTGCACGATTGAAGTACTTAGTCTTTCTCAAAATTGATCTAGGAACATCCCAAGTGATATAAGCCTCACGAAGTTTCAAGAATGATCCATCGAATACATATGTTTCATTTGCAGAGTACAAAGAGTTGAACCAAGAGTATGCATTCGTCTTAATGTCATTCGTCTTCCAAGAAGTAACGGTACCGTTAGCATCAGTTGAAGCAGGGATAACGAATTTCTCGTCTGTTGCTACATCTACGCCACCTACGATATCGCGTTCACGGATTCCTCCCTTAGCTGTTGGTTCACCAACACCGGCTTGATATGCGTGGCTCATCGTCTGTGACCAGATGTCACCACCCTTACGGAAGTCGAGCATGAAACCGAAGCTGAAGTCCTTAATGCTGAACTCATTGCGCCATCCCATCAGAAAGTCAGGAACAACGTGTCCGATAATTGAATTGGCATCCTGAATTGGAGAACCGTTAGCACGCATCTTGATAGCACCAACCTGATCAGCTGTTGCATATCCAGCCTTTACATCTGCCTCTGTGATACGAGCGTAACCAATGCCTTTCAAAGAACCCCAAGACTGGCCCGGGATAGCCATGTTACTGATACCCCAAGTCCAACCTAAGCTAACACCACCAGGAAGTAATTCTTCACCTGTTTCTGGATCCTTGTAGAGGTAAACGATCTCACTCTTATCCTTAGAGAAGTTCAGTGTGGATGTCCAGTTCAAACCATTCTTGCTCTTGAGAATATCACCACGAAGTTGGATTTCAATACCCTTATTCCGGATTTCACCAGCATTAACCAACATTGAGGTGAAACCTACGGTATTATCAGTACTTACGGTAAGAATCTGGTCTTCAGTCTTCTTCTGATAGTAAGCAACGTCTAAGTGTAAACGATCTTGGAATAAACCAACCTCAGCACCGATTTCCCAAGTAGTAACCTTTTCAGGTTTCAAGTTCAAGTTAGGATAAGTCATACTCTGGTACATACGAGAAACACCATTGAATACACCTCCTGAATAGTAGTAGTAACTATTACGATATGCACTAGTTGCAGAACCGATCTGAGCCCAACCAGCACGGAACTTCAAGAACTCAAGAACAGAACCCTTAATGCTTTCGAAAGAAGCTGTTGGGATCCAGCTCAATGATACTGATGGATAGAAGAAGTCATCGCGGATAGTTGATGACCAGTCGTTACGTGCACTGGCATCCAAATACAACTGATTCTTCCAACCCAAAGAGAAGTTACCATAAATGGAGTTAGAACGAATCTTACTGTGACTCATACCAATCACTGGGTCACCAACTCTATTTGACAAAGTATAAATACCCGGCATAATCAACTGACTTGCACCTAATGTACCACTTTCCCATGTTACGTCACGGTAGTTAGCACCAGCAATAGCTGTCAAGTTGAAATCACCGAAAGTCTTGTTGAAAGAAGCGATGAAGTCAGCGTTGAACTCAGTGTTCTTCTGATCATTCTGAGTGAAACGACCATCTGGATCATCAAATTCGAAGTAAACTCTTTCAAAAGTCTTCAGTGCATAGTAGTCAACACCGATACGACCTTCGAACTTCAACCATTCAAACGGTTGATAGTACAAAGAAGACTTACCGAAGATACGGTCACGTTGCATACTGTTCGTATTCATGTAAACGTTGAAATATGGGTTTACATGATAAACGTCAATCCAGTTATAATAGGTATAGTTACCAGCTTCGTCTTTCTGATCCCAGTTAGCCTTCAAAGACTTTATGTTCATCTGACGAGCAGACCAAGCAACCAATGAGTTGATAGGGTTGTTTGCATGGTAACCTTGAGCGTTCAAGTTGTCACTCTTAGTACGTGTATAGGTTGCACTCATGTCATAAGACACCCACTTGTTCAATCTCAATGTCGTATTGAACGAACCGGTATATCTCTTCTGGTCTGTGTTAGGTACAGTACCCTTTTGATCACGATAAGAGAGTGAAACACGTGTTGATGCACGATCACTGTTTGATGAAACAGATACCATGTGGTTCATGGTAACACCAGTCTGGAAGAAGTCCCTGATATTGTTAGGACGAGAAACGAAAGGAGCAGGTTTGCCATCACTATCGAACTGAACCAGATTCAAACCAACGTCCAATCTTGGACCCCAAGACTCATCATAAGAGCGGTCAAAACCGACATTCTCAGAATAAGACTGATAATCAGTATATTTGCTCTGATGATTGAAGTGCCATTCATCACCGTTGTGACCTTGACCATACGAGTTCTGTAACTTAGGAATATTGGCAACGCGGTCCATGGTGAGATTCATATCGTATGACACTGTTACACCATTACCTTTCTTACCATTCTTTGTAGTGATCAAGATAACACCGTTACCAGCGCGCATACCATAGAGGGCAGCAGAACCTCCCTTAAGGACAGAGATAGACTCGATATCCTCTGGGTTGATATCGTTCAAACCAGAACCGTAGTCAATACCTTCATAGTAGTTATCACCAGTACGTTGTGTATCATTGGTGATAGGAACACCATCAACAACGATCAACGGCTGCTGGTTTGCACTCAAAGAACCATTACCACGGACAGAGATACGAGAAGAAGCACCGACTGTACCACCGAATGTGTTGACCTGAACACCGGCTACCTTACCGGTCAAAGAACTGGTCACACTTGGAGAACCGGCCTTCGTCAATTCGTCAGCCTTTACCTCTGTAATTGCATAACCCAATGATTTCTTCTCACGAGAGATACCCATAGCGGTTACGACTACCTCTTCCAGCTGTTCAGATTCAGGTTTCAATGTAATCTGCATTCTTCCCGGAGTGATGGCAACTTCCACTGTACGCATACCTACGTATGAAACGACAATAGTCTTCACCGAACTAGGTGCGTTAGGAATGTCGAACTCACCATCAATGTTGGTAATAGAACCGATGGTTGTACCTTTAACTAAGACGGATGCACCAATTACGGGTTCCCCGTCTTCTTCTGAGATTACGACACCAGTCACACGTTGTGTCTGAGCCGTCACTAATCCTACCCATAAGAACAGGCAGGTTAAAACAAACAACAATCTTGCTTTCATAACAATCTCAATTAATTAACACATTTTTAGTTACTAAATATATAACTTAACTCATCTCAATAAATGCAAAGATACTAAGAAAAATGATAGTGCAAAATAATTTTTCATTATTTTTTTCAAAACGTCATAATTAATTGCCAAATATCAACGTTTTGTTAACATTTTCATCAAAAACAAGTACCTTTATTCATACGTTAACAAGACTTAATCGACTTAAAACCAAAACATATTTTAAGATAAACAAGTAATTCCTTATAAAAAGGTTAATCCATTAAAAAAATTTACTACGGAAAAGGTAATCATGGTGCATATATTATATATAAGGTGTAATCACAACACATTTAAATAAAAAAGGGCTGCCCGATTGAGCAGCCATTTTTATCTATATAGTAGAGGAATGAGTTATTCTTTCTTCTCATCCGGAACTTGACGGATGTAAATATCACGTTGTGGATATGGAATCTCGATGTTGTTTTGGTTCAAAGTATTGTAGATAATCTCTTTCGCCTTGCTGACAACGCCGAACTGCTCAGCAACAAGTACCCAGAAGACCACATTCAAATTCACACTATTATCACCAAAGTCCTGGAAATAAACACTCACACCATGTTTTTCGTCAATCAGGTTACGACCGTACTTGTCTTTTCCATTCAGTTCCTTCAATCCTTCTGCCAACATCGACCGAACCTTCTCCACATCAACACCGTATGCTACGCCGACAGGAACCTTAACCAACTCATACGAATGGTTACGTGTA
>CAMVLL010000092.1 GCA_947168315.1 uncultured Bacteroidota bacterium
GGGATAATACGAAACAAGAGTTGCAGCCTTTGTGCGATATGGAATTCCCGAAGGAGAAGATTAGCATACGCATCCCACAACTTATCGATCAATGGATCGCTAACCTTCACCAGACAAAGGATTGGTTCCAATGGTGCTACCGTGAACGTGACCTTATTACCGATCATCTGAAGGGAGCAGTGGACTATATCTTGGATCAACATAAGTCGGGTAAGGAGGCGTCGGATGCCTTGTTCAAGGGAATCAGTCATCAGATGGCTGTCCGCATCGTAAAAGCTGACCAGTCTTTGCAACTCTTCAATGGCTTGCTGTTTGAATCTGTCATTGACAAATACCGTCAGCTGACCGCTGATTTCCAGGAAATCACGAAGAAAGCATTGTATAGCAAGTTGGCATCAAATATTCCAAACATGCTGATGGAAGCATCGAACAGTTCGGAATTGGGTATCCTCAAGCGAAATATTGCCAATGGTGGACGAGGTACTTCTATCCGTAAGATTATCGACCAGATTCCAAACTTGTTACCAAAACTTTGTCCATGTATGTTGATGAGCCCGATCTCGGTGGCACAGTACATCGACTTGAACACGGATAAATTCGACATCGTCATCTTCGATGAGGCGTCACAGATGCCGACAAGCGAAGCCGTAGGTGCCATCGCCCGAGGAAAAGCACTCGTCGTGGTTGGTGACCCGAAGCAGATGCCACCGACAAGTTTCTTCTCGACAACACAGGTTGATGAGGAAGAGGCCGACATTGATGACATGGAGAGTATCCTGGATGATTGTATCTCCCTGTCGATGCCTTCAAGGTACCTCACATGGCACTATCGAAGCAAGCACGAGAGTCTGATTGCCTTCAGCAACGCTCAGTATTACGATGGCAAACTGTTTACCTTCCCATCTGTTGACGACCGCGTGTCGAAGGTACAGCTGGTAAAGGTGGACGGTAGTTATGACAAGGGACATACTCGAAGCAATCGAGCTGAGGCAGAAGCGATCGTGAAAGAGGTCATCCGTCGACTGAAGGATGATGAGTTGGTAAAACTGAGTATCGGTATCGTATCGTTCAGCATCGTTCAGCAGAACCTGATTGAGGATATCCTGACGGATGAACTGGCGAAGTCGCCTGAACTGGAAGCCAAGGCTTATGATTGTGAGGAACCGATCTTTATCAAGAACCTTGAGAACGTTCAAGGTGATGAACGGGATGTGATCTTGTTCTCGGTAGGCTACGGTCCTGATAAGAGTGGAAATGTATCCATGAACTTCGGTCCATTGAACAACCAAGGAGGTGAACGTCGTCTGAACGTGGCCGTATCGCGTGCCCGTTACGAGATGATGATCTTCTCGACGCTTCGTCCGGAACAAATCGACTTACGTCGTTCTAAGGCAAAAGGCGTGGAAGGATTGAAGAAATTCCTTGAGTTCGCTGAACGCGGCACGTCGGCTATCTCTATCAACCAGTCGAACAGAACGGTTAATAGTGAGATGGTGAATGTCATTGCACAAGACCTGAAAGAGAAAGGATATACCGTCGATACGTTTGTAGGACGATCGAACTTCAAGATTGACCTTGCGGTACTCGACCCGAAAGAGCCAGATAAATACCTATTGGGTATTCTCTGCGACGGTAAGAACTATTATGAGACTAAGACAACACGTGACCGTGAGATCTGTCAGCCGAATGTATTGAATATGCTCCATTGGCATATCATGCGCATCTGGTCAGTGGATTGGTTCGAGAACAAAGAAAAAGTCCTTGAGCGAATTGTTCAGAAGTTGGACGACCTGCAGAAGGCGAAGGAAGAGAAGAAGAGTATCGAGCCGGCCCCTACCTATAAGGCAAAAGCTTTTAACGTGGCTGATGAGCCTGTGGTGGAGTTTAAGAATGAGCGGGAGATACCGTATGCTTTCGCCAAATTGAAGCCGCAGAAGACAACGGGTATTGAGAAGATGGAAGCCAATGCGGAAAGGGTACGTAAACAATTGAGGGAGATATTGGCCGTTGAGCAACCTATGACAAATACCTTGTTATATAAGCGTATCGCTTCGCAATGGCAGATCTCAAGGGTGACCCCACGACTGCAACAATTCATTGATTCTCAATTGATATGCTTCTATATGGATCAATTGTCCACATCTGATATCCGTATCTATTGGGAGTCGAAGGAAGTCTCATTGGATTATCCTTATTATCGGACAGACTCGAAGCGTGATATCATGGACATTCCTATCAATGAAATCATGAACGCAGTCCACTTTGTCGTGGAGCAGCAATTCTCTATTCCTGTGGAAGAATTGAAGAAGATGACTTCACAACTGTTGGGCTTTGCCCGAAAGGGAACGAACGTGGATATACAGGTGATGAAAGCCATCAACTTATTGATTGGACGTGGTATCTTGTATGACAATAACGGAAACCTGATGTTGAAATGATGTAGGCGTTATATAATCATCTATTAAAAAAGGGGTATGCTGTTAGGCATGCCCCTTTTGTGTCTATGTGTTTCTTTCCGTTTATTCTCCTGTGGAATGTCGGTATTCCAAGATCTTGTTCTGATAGTCGGCAAAGGCATCGGTGCGATGGTCTTTGGCTTGCTGATACAGCAGTTGTGCCTGCAGAAGGTCGGACATGGTAATCGTTCCTGCCTGATAGAAGTCCTTGTTCAGTCGAAGATTCTCTTCTGACTGCTCAATGCTTCGTTCAGCAATCTCCAGTTGCTGATAAGCTTCCTCCACGTCGTGCCATGCTTTTATCATCCTGATCTTCAGCATCTCGGCATCGTTCTCCAGTTGGTCGGCTGCTTTCAGTTTTTCCAGTTTCTTGTGTTTGATGGCGTGAGAGCCGCCCCACCAGTCGCTGATAGGTACGCTGACAGAGGCGAACACCATACCGAAAGTACGGTCGTTGTCGAGGAGGTTGTGGTAGTTATATCCTGCACCGACAGCCAACGATGGCAGGTTTTTTCCTATCTCCATCTTATATTGGAGGTTGGTTGCCTCCACTTGCTTGTTCAAGAGTTGATATTCTGAGGTACTAAGCAGTGCTTGCTGATGGTCTTTTCGCAGGTTGACCGGTGAAGTGGCCACATCATCGTATGCCAGCACGAACGTAGTGTCCTGTAAGCCACAGTATTGTGCCATCAATAACCTGACAATGCTGATACCGTGCTGAAGTTTTACCTTCTGGCTCTCGATATCGTTCTGACGGAGTTGTACCTGCAGCAAATCGTTCCGCATGGTTACTCCGGCTTTAACAGCCACCTCTACATCCTTGTGCAGACCTTTCAGTAAGTCCTCGACAGCTTGTACTGTCTTCATCTTCTCCTGTAAGGATACGAATTGCCAGAAATATTGCTCTGCATTCCGTTCTACCTCGTTTTCCGACAGTTGGAGCTGCAGCTGACTGACCTCTTCGCCTACCTTCGCCAGCTTATTGCCATTGATGATCTGTCCGCCTGCAAAGATAGGTTGCATGGCCGTAACACCCGCAATCGTTCCATTTTTCATCATGGAGATGCTGATAGGATTGGAGAGTGCTATCAGCGCTTCTGGCGGCAATGACTGTGCCAAGGCAGCGCCCAGTTCGGGTGGAATCATCTCCGATGGGTTCATGTTCATCTTTGCCATACCACGGTTGGCATTGAACCATAGTCCTGTTCCGCTGATATTGGGGAAATACTTCGTGAGTGCTTCCTTACGTGTCTGACGGGCAGCGTCCACATCCCGTTGCGCATTACGTACGGCCACATTGTTTTGTCGGGCAGCCTCGAGGATTTGCTCCAACGAATAGGTCTGCTGTGCTGTTGCCGATACGATGCTACAAAGTATTATTGTGAAAGAGATTAGTTTCTTCATGATTCTATCTTTACTTTAAGTTAACCATCCAATAAACTACAGGTAAGACTGTTACCACCATGATAAGTGAGCCAATACCACCGGCAAAGATGGTGACACCGACAGGCATCCAGAAGGATGACCCGGCGATAATCATCGGCACGACACCCACCGCCGTCGTAGCGGTAGTCAGGAAGATTGGTACCATCCGTCGCTTGCCAGCCTGGTATGCAGCGTTCTTCACGGCAGCATTATATTTCTCGTAGTATTCCTTACGTTCTTTTTTGCTTACTTTCCTTGGACGAGGATGATCCTGCACGTAGGCTTTCATCAAATCATTGGCATGTTCGAATATAAGTATCTCGTTTCGCATGATCATACCCATCAACGTAATGGCACCCATGACAGATGTTAGTCCTAACGTCCTGTTCATCAAGGCTAAGCCTATCAACGCTCCCGGCAACATCAAGCCCAAAGCAGAGATACATACCGTGGTGATACCGTATTTCTTGAAGTTGAAGAGGAGGAAGAAGAAGATAATGACGACGGCAATACCTACACCTCCAAAGATTTGAGGTAAAGATTCGGCGTTGTATTCTATTTCTCCACCCACCTCATTGCGTACTCCTTGCGGTAGGTCTATTTCATGTTGCATGATCTTGGCGATACGTTTTTCCACTGGTGCGGCATATACGCCGTTGGCAAACTGTGCGGTGACGGTGATGCAACGTTCGCCACCTCGGTGCATGATACGACTTTCGCTCCATAATGGTTGTACCTTGGCGAATTGTCGCAGTGGAATCGTGGTGTTAGAGCCGTTCACGCCAGCCGAGATCATGCTTATCGGTGAGGATACACCCAAGTCGGCGATATCCGAGAAGGTCATGTCCGTATCATCTTTTACGATGATTGGAATCTCATAGTTGTTTTCCCAGACCTCACCCACACGGAGATCGTTGGTTGATGCACTAAGAGCCAGTTCTGCCGTAGCCCGAGTCATACCCAACTGTGCCGATGTCACCGGATCTAACCGTACGTTGATGATAGGTGAAGGATCGAAGTAGTCGGTATGCACCCATTCCAGTTCGGCCATCGGTCGAATCTTTTCCATGAGTCGTTCGGCAGCGATGTGCAACGAGTCGATATTTTCACCATAGAATCGATATTCCAGCTCTGGAACCTCCAGATAATCGAGTCGCTTGAAGCGTACATAGGCCTCAGGGAACGATTCACTCCATGCTGTCTGGTATTGTGCCAGCAGTTCAAGCGTTGCCTTCTGCGAGGTAGTGTTGACAATGAACTGGGCATAGTTACTGCCAGCCATCTGAGGGGCGTAACACGTCATGAATCGCGGTGACGAACATCCGACAAAGCTTGTGATGCACTTTATCTTTTTATCTTGTTGTAACACGTTACGCAGAGAGTCGGCTATGAGTTGAGTCTCATGAATACCTTTGCCTTCCGGTAAGAATATCTCCACGGCAAACTGGTCACGGTCGGCGTAAGGGAAGAGTCGTACCTTCAGGAACGGAGCAATGAGGCAGGAGAGGAGTACGATGGCGATACCACCGATAATCGTCTTCCGTGGGTTGCTGAAGGTGAAATCAAGCACTTTGTTATAGGTGGACTGTACCCAGTTAGTGATTGCGTTGCCTCCTGTGCTCACTTTATCGGGCTTGATGATCAAGACCTCGAGGAAAGGGATGACTGTTACGGCGAGGAACAGCGATACCAACAGGTTAATAGCCATTGTCCATGGGAAATCCTCCATAGCGTCTTTAAAAGCGCCTTTCATGGTAATCAACAATGGGAAGAAGATAATGCTGATACATAATGTGGCGAGCATCATCGGCATGAAATATTGCTGTGCCGACTCAATGGCCGCTTTCTTCGGCTCAATGCCTTTTCCCAGATATTCCAGATATCCGTCGATTACCACAATGGAATTATCGACCACCATACCGAGTACCACGATGAGCGCAGCCAAGGTAACGATGTTCAGTTCGATGCCCACGAGGTACATGATCGATACGGAGATAAACGTGCTGAGCGGAATGGTAATGGCAGCCACGATAGCTGAACGTAGCGGGAAAAGCACCATCATAACAAGGATGATAATGGCCATGGAGATAAGCAAGTCGCGAAGGAAATCACTGATGCTCATACCTACCACCTTGGGTTGGTCGGCAATACGGGTGATGGTGACGTCCTCCGGCATCTCATTCAGTCTGAAATCGTTCAGCACTTTATCTACTTCTTTGCCGTATTGTACGATGTTATTGCCCGGTGTCATCTCCAGTGAGAGGAGCACGCACGGATGACCGTCCTGCTCGATATAGCTTTTAGTGCTGTCGTATTCGCGGACCACACGTGCCACATCCCTGACTCGTGCCACCTTTCCTGTGACAGGTTCGCTGAAGATAATCATGTTGGCTATCTCTTCCACGCTGTTGCCCATTGGCTCAACGTGAATAGGAATCTGTTGGTCACTATCGCTGATGCTTCCGCTCATGGTAGTGAGCCCTTGTACCTGCAATCTGCTGAACAACATCTGTTGTCCGATGCCGTAGGCCTGTAATCGCTTACGGTCGACATACAGACTTATCTGCTCTTTCTGCTCTCCGTAGAGTCGTACGTTCGCCACAGACGGTATTCTTCTGAGTCGGTCGCTCAGTTGGTCGCTGTAGTCCTGTAGCTCACGATAGCTTCGTTGACTGCTGTCGATGGCAATAAGTAATGCAGAGGTGTTCCCGAAGTCGTCATTGGCGACAACAGCCAGGACACCCGTTGGCAGACTCTGTTTGAACAATGTAAGACCGTGTTTGATCTTACTCCATACCTCGTCTTTATTGTTGACATCATCATTCAGTCTCACCATGACGAAGCACATTCCGTTCTGTGATGTGGTAGTCGTCTTGGCACGGTTCACCTCTCCGTAGGTAAAGAGATACCTTTCCAGTGGACGGGCCACTTGTTCCTCTACTTCCTCGGTGGTAGCGCCTGGGTAAACGGCAACGACAACACCTTGACGGATGGTAAAGGCAGGGAACTCATCCTTTGGCATCACATACATTCCGTAGATACCGAGGATAAAGAGTATGCTGATGATGAGCAGTGATATCGAATAATGTTCCAATGGCCATTTCAGCCATCTCATGTTCTGTTTTTCCATTCTCAGAAGATTACGTTTGTTCCTTCACTTAGTTTCTGATATCCCTCAACGACAACCTGTTGGTTGGGTTCCAAACCCTTTGTCACGATGATGCGGTTACCGATGGTCGTACCAACCTGTACAATGGTACGGTGTGCTGCCTTCGCATTATCGACAGTCCAAACGAAGTGTGAGCCGTCGGTCATTCGTTGTACGCTGGTTATTGGAAGAGTCAGCAGGTCGGTGTTTGCACTTCTCCCTTGGAACGTCACGTTTGCCACCATTCCTGGCAACAGCGCGCGATCTTTATTGTCCACGTTGATACGGATATCATACGTGTGAGTGAGTGGATCAGCCTTAACACCTTTCTCGATATGTCCGCCATTCACCTCTTTGTCGGCAGCCTCCACTTTGATGATGGAAGAAGTGTTCTCGCTGATCGAGTTCATCTCGTTCTCAGGCATTGATACCTTTACCTTTATGTTGCTGATATCGAGGATGCTAACAACGGCTTGTGACGGGAGTGCTGTCTCACCGGCATTCAAATATTTCTTCCCGATGATTCCGCTGACAGGAGCTGTGATTCGGCAGTCATTGATATTCTTTTGTGCCATAGCCAGTTGAGATTTGGCTTGTGCCACCTTGCTTTCTATCTCCACCCATTTCACTTCTGGGAGCGAACCATTGTCGTGCAGCATGCCATAGCGCTTGTATGCATCGTTAGCTTGGTTCATCATGGCCTCAGCACTTGCGAACATGTTTCGTGCTTGTGTATCATCCATGTCAGCGATCAGTTGTCCACGCTGTACCATTTGTCCCTCGCTCACGTAAACACGTCGTACAGTCCCCATACTGGTGAAACTGACAGCTGTTGCTTCTCGTTCCTCCACCATTCCCACGTATGATTGTCCTTCGTGTACGTCCATCGTCCGGACGGTCTCGATTTTCACCCTGATGGGAGCCTTTGTCTTTTGTCTTCCTTTATTGCCGCAACTGCATAGTATGACTAATGCAGCGATCAGCATCCATTTCATTTTACCCTTCATCTTATTTTATTTTTTTCTTTTCAATATTGAGTGCGAAAATAAAGATTTCCTCTGAAATATATATGCTCTTTTGTACATACAATGTGTTCTCTTTCACATTATTAGACAAATATAATATATAAATAGCGGAAAAAAGTTTTCATAATCTTGAATTTGTGTTCAAAAACTTGAATTTGATACCTAATACGCGTGTTCAAGTAAAATATTACTCGATATTTGTATTGAAACAATGATTTTTTGAATATTATTCGTTTTTATTCACTTATTATGTATATTTGCATACACAAACCATTTAAATATGAGATAATCATGGCAATTACAATTGGAATTGATATTGGCGGTAGCCAAACAAAAATCATTGGAGTAGATGCCGAGGGCATCAAATCACCGATGTTGGTGAAAGCGGACGACCCTATAACCTCCCTCTTCGGTGCATTCGGTAAATACTTGTATGATAATAAGATTCAACTGAGTGATGTCAAAAAAGTAATGGTTACCGGTGTTGGAAGTCAATATCTTGACCAAGACCTGTACGGTCTTCCTACCTATCATGCCGATGAGTTCCTTGCCGATGGTTTAGGTGCTCATTACGGTTCCCGACTAAAGAAACTGATGGTAGTCAGCATGGGTACAGGAACTTCCTTTGTGACGGTAAACGGCGATGAGATTAAGCATATCGGTGGTGTAGGTATCGGTGGAGGTACGATTCTGGGGCTTTCGAAGATGTTACTTCATACTTCCGATTTCCATCGTATCGTGGAATTGGCGAGGAAAGGTAAAATCGAGAATACCGACTTGCAGATCAAGGATATCAGCAAAGCTCCTTTGCCTGGCCTGCCTCTTCATGCCACAGCCTCCAGCTTGGGAAAAGCATCTATGAGCACATCCGTTGAGGATATGGCTATAGGTATCATTCACATGGTGATATTGAGTATCGGACAGTCTGCTATCTTCTCTGCCATGAACAGCCCTATAAAAGATTTTGTGATGATTGGTAATCTGGCTAAACTGCCACAATGTGATGCCGTCTTCAAGATGTTGGAGGAACTCTATCAGGTACGTTTCCATATCCCGGAATATGCTGAATTCCGTACGGCTTTAGGTGCAGCTCTGTCGGGTGATAAGATGTAGATTACATATTCCTATAAAGAAAAAATCCTTCCCAGAGAGGGAAAGGATTTTTTTATATACTAACGGTTCAATTAGAAATTCACACCAATGTGAAGGAAGAACCCGTGGATGTGTGCTGCATCGTCAATATCACTGATATCAGTCACGTCGAACTGGTAACCTAATTCAGCATAGAGCATCTGATACTCAAATCCGCAACCCAACTTGAATCCTACATCGGCATGATTATACAGTCCGTTGTTGAATACACTCTGCTTAGAATTTCCTACCTTATACTTACCTCCGATGGCATATGAGAAATAAGGACCAATGAATGGGAGGAAGGCGAGATCACTGCTGCTTGATTGAAAACCGTACTTAATCAATACCGGTACTTCCAGGTAGTTCAGTGATACATTATAGCCTTTGCCCTTACCACCCTTCTGGATATAGTAAAGACCACTCTCAAGGAAAGTAGGGTGTGATTCAGAAAGTCTTAATCCCACAACACCACCAAGGCTTACACCTACTCTTGCAGAGGATGCATCCAGTAATGGACTGTCAGAACTAATTGAACTGGAGTTGAAACCAATTCGGATACCATAATACAAATTACTACGATCGAATGAATAACCTCCTGTGTTATACTGTGCAAGTACTGGACTAGCCAACAGGACAATTAATAAGAGTGAAAATAGTTTCTTCATAACGCATAATGTTTATAATTGTGATGCAAAGTAACAAAAGTTTTAATACTTAATCAAATTTTTCTTTTTATCTTTTTCACCCATAGGGTATATCCAGCCTCGTTGAGGTGAAGTCCATCGGTCGTCAGATCGGCGCGTAGGACATAACTTCCTTTTTCCTTGAACTTAGGGAATAAGGAGATATAGGCAATGTGGTATTTTCTAGCTAACTTCCTCAGTCCCTTGTTGATAATCGGAATCATATCGGTCTTTCCATTGAGAAGTCGGTACCGTTTGAAACTCTCGTTGATAGGGAGTAGACTCTGCAGATAGATCTTCGTACGAGGAAGTTCGTTGCTCATTCGTTGGATGAGCTGTTCTTCCAGATCAAGGATACTGTCGACAGACAGCTGATGCGATACATCATTGATACCGATGATCAGGAACACCTTTCGTGGCTGTGCCTGAATCAGTTCCTCCAGTCGGTCGTACACTCCCATGATTTCATCTCCGATGAT
>CAMVLL010000093.1 GCA_947168315.1 uncultured Bacteroidota bacterium
AAGACGCCATCCCCTACTACACTTCTCAAAGCGATGCAAGATGTTAAGCCATATATGGTCGTAACCGTTCCACTTGTCATGGAAAAAATCTTTGATAAGTCGATCAAACCTGTACTGGAAAAGATGAAATGGCTCATTTGTGTTCCTTTTGTAAATAGTTTAATCTATAAAACCATTCGCAAGAAAATTATTGATGCTTTTGGTGGAAGCGTAGAATGTTTCATTATGGGTGGAGCAGCCCTCAAACCTGAGGTTGAACGTTGTTTTCGTAAGATGCACTTGCCATTTACGGTTGGTTATGGAATGACAGAGGCATGTCCGTTGTTAGGTTGGGAATGGTGGACGAATTTTGTACCTGGTTCTTGTGGCAAACCGGTTCATGAAATCAGAATAGACTCCGAGGATCCCCTTAATATTGCAGGAGAAATCCAGGCACGAGGACAAAATCTTACAATCGGCTATTACAAAAATCCTGAGGCTAACGCTTCGGCATTCACGGATGACGGATGGTTCCGCACCGGCGACTTAGGTTTGATGGACAAAGAGGGTAATATCTTCATAAGAGGTCGTATCAAATCTATGATTTTAAATTCAAACGGACAGAATATCTATCCTGAAGAGGTGGAAGCTGTTCTATCCAGTTGTCCATATGTAAGCGAATCTGTTGTCGTAGATCGTAACGGGAAAGTGGTAGCTCTCGTTTATCCGGAGATTCCTGAAGACTTGGATAAAGAAACAATATCTGGAATTCCAGAACTAATCCGTATAACAGCCAACAAATCACTGCCTGCTTATAGTCATATAACCAAGGTAGAACTGGTTGAACATCCTTTCGAAAAAACGCCTAAGATGAGTATTAAACGCTTTTTGTATAGCTAAAGGTCTAATACCATCATTATAATCTCGCAGGAAAAGTGTGTCTGTTCTTTTATAGGAATGCTTTACCTGAAAAAGTGGAAGAAACCCTTTTTCTTGGGTTTGACTTTCTCTTTTGTGGAAGTGTCGGCCACTGATTCCTCTTCCACTTTATAGATTTTGGTCAACAATTCAATCACTTTTGACCATGCTCCTGTACCTACACGTTGAGGTATCTCTGCCAATAATACAGGGAAATTCTTCAATGCTGAGATCATAGCATCCTTGCGTACATACGCTCCCTTCACTCCTTTTAACTCCTTCGCTCCTTTCTTGAGATAAGAACGGGTGACATAACCTATTCTTAATGTCATAATCGTATTGGCAATACCGTCAAGTATAGAGTCAATGGCGAAACCTGGGATCTTAATGCTTTTCATAATCTTGGTGAAATCAACATTTCCGATGTTGACATCGGCTAAATCGAATGCAGCTAAGTCCATATCCGAGATATCAATATCCATTCCGTCCACCGCAGATGCGTCTAAATCTGTGACACTATCCAAACCATCAGCCACACCATCGGCAGCATCGGCTAATTTTATTTCGATACCATCCGTATCAATAGCACCCGACACGAAATAGCTGAAGAAAGAAGCAATCAATATGCGACCGTATTGCTTCACCAGTTGTGCTTTTGTAGGGCGGAATCCCGAAGCACGGACGATATCGTCAATCATTCGATAGTTCAAGATAAGTGTAGTCAACGCATCAAATCTGTCACTCTGAGAGATAGCGGTGACAATAAAAACTTTCGAACTGTAGTTCATGATCCTACGGTCGACACCTTTCAGACGAATGTCCAGTTCTTGCTGCAAGAAAGTCTTCAGATCATCAATATTATCATCCTTCTTAATCTGCGCTAATTGTTTGCTCAATGCTGCCTGATGCAGTTCTCGCTTGCTTTCAGGAAGGTAATAGCAATTATCACAAATACGATTGGCAAAAGAGAACAGTCTTTTCTTATACACATCGTCAGATATGTTCTCTCCTTGCTCCTCAATCGCTAATACAGGAAACTCTGGAGTCGTATAAATCCTGTACATTGGATAAAGGACCAGATAGAGCAACAAGGCGAAAAGGACAATATAGAAGAAATATTCCAAATATGGAACTCCTAACACCGCTGTTATCTTCTCTCCGATCGTAATGACGTTACCGAGAATCACAATAACAGTGATGACTATAAATAGTATGGTAATAAGAATAAGCGTCTTCTTCATAGCTGATATAATATGGTATTGTTACTATTTGTGCAATTTCCGTTCTTCAACGTTCGTACAGTTCTATTGGTAATCCATCCGGATCTTTAAAGAAGAGAAAACGACGTTGTGTCAGTTCATCTGTCCGAATAGGTTCGTATTCAACACCCAACCGTTCCAACTCCGTTATCTCATCGTCCAAGTTATCAACCTCAAAAGCAAGATGTCGAAGTCCGGCAGCCTCAGGTTGTGTAAGTCGGCACGGTGGAGATGGGAATGAAAAGAGCTCGATAACATAGTTCTCACCCCATGCCAAATCAGTTTTATACGACTGACGTGCCTCTCGATAATGTTCCGACAACACACGAAAACCAAGAACACGGGTATAAAAGTCCAAACTACGCTGATAGTCCGAACAAATAATAGCAATGTGATGTACTCTGTTCAAATGCAACATAATCTTTATTGCTGAATGTTTTATCTCTACAAAGATATAAAAAGATATGAAGAAACACTTTCCTTCTCTCATAAAAACAAATTCGAGAGATTCCCCTCATCGTTTTGGAATCTCTCGAATCTATTCTGATTTCTTACAATTCATCTATCGCTTCTTGCGTTCTTTCTAAGATTGCAGCAGCCAGTCCGTCGGCCGTTTGCGTGATCGTAACAAGCGGATATAAGGTTCGAGAAGCGTCATAATTGCGTATATCTTCAAAACTTGACATATTTACTCCCCACGCTCCCATATGCCAACGAATAGCTAGCATCTCAGCATCCGTCAGTTCCATTCCGCTATACAGAGCTAGCACCAAGGATTTCTCACCATGCCCCATCGGAAAACTCTTATACGTGACTTTATAACCTTCCACATCTTCCCAAATTCCAATGGAATTCTTGCGTTTCTTGACAGTTCTCACATAAATATCCGACTTGCAGATATCATGCAACAAGCTGGCGATGATAACACTATCTCGTTTAACCTCTCCTTCCAATGACGGCTCAAGTTTCTTCATACCTTCCCATACCATTAAGGCTGCTCTACATGTGTTTAGTGAATGTTGAACCAAACCTCCCTCGACATTTAGATGATGTCCAGCGGAAGCTGGTGCACTGAAAAATCCCATTTTTTCTAAATCCTCAATCATTCCCTCAACACCTTCGCGATTCGTTGACCGAAGCAGTTCAATAAATGTCTCTTTGTTTTTCTTAAAATCAATTTCCATAATACTTCCGATTATATTTTTATGATGCAAAGATACAGCCTTCTTAACCCAAATTGTGGTACAACTCGCAAAAAATGAACTATTTTCCTTAAATTTTATTGAAGAAGTACAATAAATTAAGCTTGTCACATTAGTGGAAAGCCTTTGTCACATTAGTGGAAAGCCTTTGTCACATTGGTGGAAAGCTTTTGTCACATAGGTGGAAAGCCTTTGTCACATTAGTGACAAGCCTAAATGATACTCAAAAGAATGTTCTAATACAAAGTATAAGAATAATACACACGAAAAAAGTTTGCATATCTCAGGAATCTTAACGACCTTTGTATGAAGGTCATACGAATATTCTCACTTTATTATACAATCATGTTTAAAAGAATAATTATCTCTCTCCTTTTTGTGTTCACTTCATTGACAATCTGGGCACAAGTTATTCCGGCTTTCGATCAATTAAAGGCGGATCCGAAAAAGGCATACGGTAACGACTATCCGTATCAGTTTAAAATGACTGCTTTGACAAAGGCACCACGTGGATATAAGCCTTTTTATATCAGTCATTACGCACGTCATGGATCAAGATACTACTGGAACGACAAACTTTACAAAGATCTGGACACGCTGCTAACTAAAGCTCATGAAAAACATCTGCTGACCGCTGAAGGTGAGACTTTCTATGGGAAATTTATGGCGGCAAAGAGTGAGTTAATGACAGGTATCAGTGAGTTGACTCAACGTGGTTGGGAACAACATCAGCAAATTGCGCGAACCATGTATAATCGTTTTCCACAAGTCTTCAAGAAAGGTGGTAACGTTCTCGCTATTTCATCACTCTCAGGTCGGTGTGTTCTCAGCATGTCGGCTTTCTGTCAGGAGTTGGTGCAGTGTAATCCGAATATCGAAATACGTGAACAATCATCTCGTTTCACACTTGATGGCGTCGTTCCAACCGATAATCAGAACCCTATTAAACATCATTATCCTAAGGTTAAACCAAAATATGAGAAAAATAGGGATAAATTCCAGTTCGACAACACTTTACAAAAAGCTATTATCTCTCGTGTTTTTGTCAGTACAGAGGGTTTACCAGGAAATATGGACCAAATTGCAGGCAACTTAATCAACCTCTACACCTCTCTTCCCAATATCTATCATGAAGGAATGATGGGCAATATCATCACGGATGAGGAAATCGTACAAAGATGGGAAGCTTCTAACCTGGGTGCTTATTCATGGGTATTCGGCGATCAATACCAAATGATTCCGATTCTGGAAGATATCATCAAAAAAGCGGATGCTGCAATTGACGGCACGAGTGATCATATCTCTGACTTACGATTCGGGCATGACAGCTGTATTGGTCCTCTGACTGTGTTAATGGGTATCAACGGAGCTGATCGCGATCCAGAAGATCCGTATGAAGTAAAAAGCTGCTACCAAAACTGGGAGACTTGTAAGGCTTGTAACATCCAACTTATCTTCTACCGTGGAAAGAAAAGTACAGATGACATTCTTGTGAAATGTCTGCTCAATGGTTCTGAAGCACAATTGCCAATTAAAACTGAAACCTATCCATATTATCGTTGGACGGATGTGAAACAGTTCTACACAAATCGTTGCAACAGCGTTAAATAACAAAAAAGTAGATTCAATTTGGGTTGAACAATATTTTTTTAGGAGAAAAACGGTTTGATAAAAACAAATAATCATTGGCCGTTTTAAACAATTATTGTATTTTTGCGACTTGGAAACAAACAAAATATAAATATTCTCAGGTTTATGAAATTAGGTTTTGACAATGAAAAATACCTCCGCATTCAATCGGAGCATATCAAAGAGCGCATCTCTCAGTTCGGAGACAAGCTGTACATGGAGTTCGGTGGTAAGTTATACGATGATTATCATGCCAGCCGTGTACTTCCCGGTTTCCATCCCGACAGTAAATTACAGATGCTCATGCAATTGAAGGATGATGCTGAAATCATCATTGTCATTAGTGCTGAGGATATTGAGCGGAATAAAATACGTGGTGACCTGGGTATCACATACGATAAGGATGTCCTTCGTCTTCGTGATGTTTTTGAAGAACGTGGACTATATGTCAGCAGTGTTGTTATTACACATTTCAACGGACAAGCCAGTGCTATTTCTTTCCGGAAAATGCTCGAGCGTCAAGGCGATGTACGTGTTTATTACCACTATCTCATTGAAGGATACCCCACGAATGTGGAACTTATCGACTCGGACGAGGGCTTTGGCAAGAATGATTTCGTTGAAACAACTCGTCCGCTGGTTATTGTTAGCCAGCTTTACAACGAGAATCGTCGAGGAGTGAAAGCCGGATATGCGAAGTTTGAGACCTTCCCTGTTTGGAACATTCCATTGAAACATCCGATAAACGTGGCTTATGAAGCCGCTACTGCCGATCTGAACGACGTGAACATGATCGACCACTTCCATTTGGAGGCATACGGAAAAACGACAGTCAACTATAATCGCGACATTGAGATCTTCCCTGTTCTCAATGCTATCTTCGAAGGTATCTTTGGAGAAAGCCCATATAAGTCGCCTACCGACATGGGTGTCAATATGATTGGCTCTTGTATCAGTGATGAAGAGGTTTGTGCAGAGGCATCCAAGCAAGAGATTATTCGACGTTATTATACGGCTGTATGTAATATGTATGACGGACGTAATAATGAGCACGAAGTGAACAAGCTTATCTTGTTAATGAAACAGATGAAACTCACCACCGCTTATCGTCGTTGTACCGTTGCTGCCGCAGAACGCAAGGATAAAACAGGTACACCGTCTTCAGCTATTGAGTTATCCGATGGTACTATCATTACAGCTGAAACAACTGAACTGTTGGGAGCAAGCGCTGCCCTCCTACTCAATGCCACAAAGTTCTTGGCAGGAATAGATCACCAGACGAAGTTGATCCCACAAAACATGATTGTGCCTATTCAACACATGAAAACATCTATGTTGCATGGTAAGAATCCACGCTTGCATACCGATGAGGTATTGGTTGCTCTCGCTGTTTTAAGCGAACATGATGATAACTGCCGCAAAGCACTTGAAGCACTACCATTGCTCGATGGTTGCCAGGTTCATGCAACAGTCATGTTGAGTGAGGTTGATCGTAAGATCTTTAAGAAGTTGGGCTGTGGGCTGACTTACGATCCAGTTAGGAAATAATGAAATCAGAGATAATAAGAGAGGGAACTCAAATGAGTTCCCTCTCTTTTTTACTTGTCCAAACCGAAATAAACAGTTCCTCTGAAAGTGACATTATCATAATGGTTCTTTTGTCCTTGAGGACCTGTATCCTTTTCAGCATGGAACTTGTTGCCTATTGCAGGAATACAATTCAGAATCGAGATATTTCCTTCTGGGAATGCCGGCTCGGTATTCTTAGAACGATGAACAGGGTTCTGTGGAGTGAACAAATGCAAATACAAACCTGGAGTATCCGTAACGATTGTCAGAGGTTGTCCCTTTGTTTTGAGGCGTAATCCAGTAAAATGTGAATAATAGCCTTTAAATTCAGGATATTCCCATGTTTGACCTGTGATCGTATTGTTATAAACCTTCTCATATTGACCGAATTGGTTGCCACGCAAACGATTTTTCCAAGTATGATAAGGACCGTCAGCCAACAACACAGCTCCTTCTACATCAGATTCTGGGTAATCAATAGTCAAACCAGCATAGTCATAATCACCATTCAACGTATATTCATAGTCCAAACGCAACCAACCATAGTCTGCCGTTGACCACTTCAACGTACCTGGGACTGTCAATCGCACCTTTTCTTGAATATCAGCCACTTCTTTGAGGACATTCTTTGCTCTTATGCGTTGTGACAACTCCTTTGTCGAGCTAATCATCAAAGTCCACGTATTGATTTTACGATTGTTGGGGTCATAAAGATTTACCCTTATAAAATCAAATGGGACATCATAATCCGGCAAATCAAAAGTTATCGACTGACCAGGTGATAAGCTCGGAGCATCATAGTAATCTAAAACCTTTTCTTCTTCCATTGAGAACAATGGATTAGCATAACGTACCATCTCATATTCAATACGACACTGGTTCAGATTAGTGAACATATAATGATTAGATACGGTAACTGTCCCATCTTTGAAAGTCATTTGAATCGGAGACCAAACATCCTTAATGGTATAGAAGCTACCTTCTTTCTCATGATGCGGACCTAGGATACCATCCGGCGCATGAAGAGCATCACAATCAATGGAATCATTCTTATCATGACGTACCACACCCTCATCGGCAAAGTCCCAAAGGAATCCACCGGCGGATGTCGGATATGACATCATCAAGTTCCAGTAATCTTCCAAGCCAGCACCATGACCGCCATCGTACAATCCGTGAATGAATTCAGTGGGGAAATAAACATCCTCTCCTTTCTCCAAGCGCTCCTTTACGCGCGCATAAGTAGGATAATGATTGGTGTCAATGCCATCATAACTAGACCAAGGCTCAACCAATTTTCGATGTTGTGGGTCGTGCAAACCATAATCAGGACGTACATCAAAGTTGAAACCACCTTCATTACTGTTCGACCATAGTACAATGCTCGGATGATTCACATCACGTGTCACCATCGCCTTCACCAAAGGACGTGCAATCTCGGTATCATACTTCTTCTGCCAACCAGCAAGTTCGTCAATCACCAACATACCTATTGAATCACAAGCGTCAAGGAAATAGGTATCAGGGGGATAATGACTCATACGAACAGCATTCATGTTCATATCCTTCATCAAATTTATGTCTTCTATTGCCAATGCCGGACTACTTGTTCGTCCACTTTCAGGCCAGAAGGTATGACGACACACACCTTTGAATATGATTTTCTCCCCATTGAGATATAATCCATCTTTCGCACGGAACTCAATCGTACGGAAACCGAACTTCTGATGATAGATATGGGTTGCCTTATTTCCGTTCATCAGTCGGACAACAGCCTCATATCGGTTTGGCGTTTCTTGGCTCCATGGCTTTACATTAGCGACATGACCAGTCACTTTCTCACCACCCTCGATGGTTGCGATCTTCTGTTTAGTTGCCAAATCAATGATATCAGTCTGAACACGAGAGGAACCAGTCATTCCTTCAGCGAAGAACACATTCATATTGAAATCACCGTTAGCACGAGCGTCAATGGCTACCCGTTCGATGTGTTGTTCTGGAACAGCCTCCAAATAAACCGGACGGATAATACCACCGAATATCCAATAGTCGGCTTGACGTTCAGCACGATTCACACTCTCATTGCTCGATTCCTTGCTGACCGTTACCTCTAACAAGTTCTCTTTGCCTTTCTGAAGCAGTTGTGTGATATCATAACGGAACGGATAGAACGCTCCTTGATGTGGTTCACCTGCCAGCTGACCGTTTATTTTCACCTCAGTATCTGTCATTGAGCCCTCATACAATCCTTGCTCGTCAGCATGAGGACGGTCGTGCCCGTAATTATATGTACCGAAGCCCTGAAGTTCCCAACATGAAGGAACAGCAATCTTTGTCCACTCACCACTTCGAGCACCTTTTGTACAGAAGAAATCCCACTCTACAGTGTTATCTTTGTCTGTTCCCGAAAGGAATATCTTTTCTGTCTCTTGGGCAAACAATGATGATGAAAGAAACATCATCAATAAAAAGAAATAATTTCGCATATCAAACCTCTTTATAATGCTATTTAAATACATTCATAGGCACTCCACGCCAACTCTGCGGAGTTTCCAAGTGTAATATTTTTGCTACGGTGGCAGCCACATCGTATTGAATCATTGTCTCATCAATAACCTTTCCTTTTTGAATACCTTTACCCCATATTACAAAAGGAGTTTCAATCTCATTGAGGGAATCACCGCCATGACTCTTGCCTTCATGTCCATGATCAGATGTCAGAATGATAACGGAGTCATCATAGATTCCAGCTTCCTTGATGGCATCTACAATCTGTTTAATCTGTCCATCGACATGTTCAAACGTCTGATAGTACTCTGGGGTACCACGTCCAAAAGAATGACCTGCATGATCCATAGCATCGATATGAATAAAGCAAAGGACAGGTTTTTTCTCCTTGATGTATTTCGTGCTTTCTTCGACAATGGATTCTGGATTTTTTGAAGGTTCAAAGATACGTTTGAAGTAGTTCACACAAAGCGTATCGGCATAGTTCAAGAAATCTCCCCATTCACAAATGATTCCTGTCTCAGCCTTCGGATATTGTTGTCTCATCAAATGGAAGAATGTCGGTTGGGCATTATGTTCTGTGAGAAAAAGAGGCTTAAATGATGGTGTAGGGTCATTATTAGTGATACCTGTGGACTCCAACGGAGTACCATTCATTTGAGCGGCCCAGTTAGGTCCACTGACCGAAGGACGAATGGTTCGTTTATAAAGGGTATAACATCCCTCTTGCATACATTGGCGGATAAAAGGAACTTTGGCCTCCTCCATACTATAGGAACCCCATCCATCCAAACCGATAATAATCACATGCTTTGCAACCTCTTTTTCTGTACAACCTGTACATGCAGCAAGCAGAACAAGCAAGGTAATAAGTACTTTTCTCATTGTTATATAGGTTTTATTGAATTATGCAGAGATGATTCTGAGTCTAATACTCATCTAAAGACAAATATACGATAAATTTGCTATTAAAAAGAAATAGCTTGAAGAAAATTATCTGGAATCAATAGCCATCTTCTTTTAAATAAAGTCCTACTTATTGTGCTATTGTTTAGGGAAAGCCCTATCACCAATTAGGGAAAAACCTTTGATGTGCAATTCTGAAAAGGATAATTTTGCACATATAAACAATAAATCTTGAGGTTATGAAAAAAACTATTGTGTTCATCCTTTTGAGTATGACTCTGTTATGTAGTTGTGGATCGATTAAATCAGTCAACATC
>CAMVLL010000094.1 GCA_947168315.1 uncultured Bacteroidota bacterium
TACCAATCGCTTGAAATCTTTTGGCGTCGATACCCAAATGATTCATTATTATGGCGATAAAATAGGTTCGTACTATCTACAGGAAGGCGCTTCACGTCAAAAGGCGCAGACGGTTTACGACCGTGATAATACGGCTTACTCAACACTTAAGCCTGGTGATATCGATTGGCACGATGTTTTGAAAGATGTCAACGTATTGCATGCGTCAGGTATTACGGCCGCCATCTCACAATCTGCAGCAGATACCGTTTTTGAAGCTTTGGATGTTGCAGACGAACTGGGTGTGACAGTCTCATTCGACATTAATTACCGCAAAGGTCTTTGGAAATATGGTGCAGAACCACGCAAAACCTTGATTCGTATGATGCAAAGGGCAGATGTGATGTTCGGTGATGCTTTGGAATACGAGTTCATTACCCAACGTGAACCAGTGGCTCATTTATTAAACGATGAAGATTTACAAGCCCACTTGCCGGAATATCAGGTTTGGATCGACGAATTGCATGACCTGTGTCCTCGGTGTGCTCACATGATTATCGGTATTCGCAATCAGATAGCTGCGGATCATCACACGTTGACAGCCATCATGTATGCCGATAAAAAGATGTATCATACGAAAGTGCACGACATTCACCCTGTTTTGGATCCTGTCGGAGTGGGAGATGCCTTTGCAGCCGGGAGTATCCATGCTGCTTTACACTTCCCGAACGATTCACAACGTTGGGTGAATTATTCGCTCGCCGCTGCAACACTAAAAAATCGTGTTAAAGGAGATTTCAACTTGACAACGGGCGAGGAGATTGAAGAACTGCTGATTCATAATAAGTATCATATCCTATAGAATTCAATTTTGATTAGTTAAGAAACAGGACTTTATTTATATAAAATAAACTGCCATAAATCTACTTTTTATAGAAAGAAGCATGTCTGTATTGTTAATATTCTTTAAATACTTGAATTTTGCTGTTTAAAAATACGAAAATAGAGGAACAAAGATATATCTTTGCATGATGTTAAATCTAGTATTATGCGAATATTCTAAAATTAGAAATTAAGAACTCAAGAATGGCAGAATCATTGTTAACCACATAAAACGCTATCTCTCCTTTTGTATAAGTATAGAATCTCCGCTTTTCTTATGATTTGAAACAATTTTTTTATTAATAATTTTTTTAAATTTAGTGCTAATGAAACATTTTCTTTCTATGCTTATCTTGATAAGCATTTCGTTGGCTGCTCAGGCTCAGAACGTAGTTCGGGGTACTGTAGTGGACGTCAATGAAGAGCCCGTTATCGGTGCTGCTGTCATGGTTGTCGGTACAACAACCGGTACTATTACAGACTTTGACGGAAATTTCGTGATTGAGAATGCAGCTCGGACAGGACAGTTGAAAGTAACTTACGTTGGTTACATTCCTGCAACAGTTCCTTACACAGCTGGTCAGAACGTGAAGATTACTTTGAAAGAAGACGTTGCGAACCTTGAAGAGGTCGTAGTTGTCGGATTCGGTACTCAGAAGAAGGCCAACTTGACAGGTTCAGTTGCTGCTGTTGACAACAAGTTACTCGAGAACCGTCCGTTGACCAACCTTTCTTCTGGTTTGGCTGGTTTGATGCCGGGTGTTGCTGTTCTCCAGAATTCTGGTCAGCCTGGTCAGGATATCGGTAACATCAATATCCGTGGTATCGGTACTTTCAACGAATCTGGTCCGTTGGTTATCATCGATGGTTTCGAAGGAACAATCAATGACGTAAACCCGAACGATGTTGAAAGCATTTCTGTGTTGAAGGATGCTGCTTCTTCATCAATCTACGGTTCTAAGGCTGCTAACGGTGTCATCTTGATTACAACCAAGCGTGGTAAGAGCGGTAAGGCTACTGTTTCTTATCAAGGTTTGGCAGGTGTGGTAAATGCAACCGATTATCCTCACTTCATGACTTCTGGTCGTATCGCTGAAGTTTGGAATGCTGCTCACCAGAGCATCGGTATTGCTGACCGTTTCACTGCTGACGAAATTGCTAAGTTCAAGAATGGTACAGATCCTGATAACTATGCAAACACTGACTGGCAGGGTTTGCTGTATAAGACAGGTGTTCAGACTTCTCACAACGTAACACTGCAAGGTGGTACAGAAAATGCGAAGTATTTGGCTTCTGTAGGTTACCTCTATCAAGGTGGTATCGTTGATCACTATGTAAAGAATCAAACAAGTGCTCGTTTGAACGTCGACATCAACCCATCTGATAAGTTGGAGACTAGTTGGTCAATCAACTTTATGCGTCAGGACATTGATGAACCGCTTCCTTCTTACAATACTTCTACCAGCACTGGTAACTATGGTGGTGAGTTCGGTTCTTCAAACTCTGTATATCAGATCTTCCGTCAGATCAACGTAATCAGCCCGATGGTACCTTATAAGTATTCAGATGGTTCTTACGGTTCAATCTCCGATGGTAACCCAATCGCTTGGGTTGAGTCTGGTGCAATGGGTAACACCATTAAGAACAACTTGCAGGCAATCGGTAGTGCTAAGTACTACATCATTCCTTCTTTGTCTGTAAAGGCTGCTTTATCTTATACTCGTAACACTAATGAGTATGCTGCTCATAACCTCCGTGTACAATATCACTCTGGTTCACAGGGCGTAACTGAGGTTGCTTTCACTTCTAACAACTACGAACGTACCGTATTGGACGTTAACCCTGAATGGGTGAAGTCATTCGGTGGCCATAACTTCAACATTTTGGCTGGTTACCACGCTGAAATCTTCAAGTCTCGTTACAACCGTGCATATCGTACTGATATGGCTAACGATAAGGTGACTGACGTTAACGCTGGTTCTTCAGCAACTGCTAAGGCTGAAGGTTATACTCGCGAATTGGCTATGATCTCTTGGTTGGGCCGTTTCTCTTACAACTACATGGGTCGCTACCTCTTCGAAGCAAATGCTCGTTATGATGGTTCATCTCGTTTCGCAGGTGATAACCGTTGGAGTTTCTTCCCATCATTCTCAGCTGGTTGGCGTTTCTCTGACGAAGCATTCTGGGAATCTTTGAGAGACATCGTTCCTAATGCTAAGTTGCGTTTGTCTTGGGGTAAGTTAGGTAACCAATCTATTGGTTCTTACTATCCAACTATTCCTACTATGTCTCTGGGTTACGGAACAATCCTTGATGGTAAGTATGTAAATGGTACTCTGACTTATAACGCCGTTAACCCGAACTTGAAGTGGGAGGCTACTCGCACAATGGGTATCGGTTTGGACTTGACCATCTGGAAGTTGGCTGCAACTCTTGACTATTATGATAAAGAGACAACTGGTATCTTGATGACCGTATCTACTCCTGCTGTTTACGCTTTGAGTAACTACTATGATAATATTGGTAAGGTTCGTAACCGTGGTTTCGAATTCGATATCAACTATAACGATCGTAGTGGTGACTGGACATGGGGTGCTGGTATCAATGGTAACTACAATGTCAATAAGGTATTAGACCTTGGTAAGGATATCAATGGTGATCCTATCGAGTATCGTGGTGTAAGTGTTGACCAGACAACAGTTCGTAACGTTGTTGGCAAACCAATGAACCAATTCTACGGCTATCAAGTTGACGGCTTCATCAAGGCTGGTGAAGAGAAATCTTATGCTGAAGGTGGTTGGGCTGACTATGAAGGTAGCTCTATCCGTCGCGTAGGTGACTTGAAGTTTGTTGATCAGAACGGTGATGGTAAGATCAATGGTGATGATAATGTTTACTTGGGTTCTATGGATCCTAAGTTCATCTTCGGTTTCCACTTCAACGTAGGTTGGAAGAACTGGGATTTGATCGCATTCTTCCAGGGTACTGCAAATGTACACCGTTACATGGGTGATGCCCTTGGTGGTCTTGGTAATACTGATACGAAGTTGAACGTATTGTGGGAAGACAGCTATACTTTGAAGGGTGCTGGTGCTAAGTATCCTAACCTTGGTATCCCTGGACAGAACTATCGTGGTAATGGTGGTTTGAACTCATTCTGGTTGCAAAATGCTTCATACGTTCGTTTGAAAGACTTACAGATCGGTTACAACTTGCCGAAGAGTGTTTTGAATACATTAGGTCTTTCTAATGTTCGTATTTACTACTCTGGTCAGAATCTCTTCACGCTCACAGGTATGATCGACGGCTTCGATCCTGAAGCTCCTTCTGGTCGTGGTAACGGATTCCCTCCAACTGCAGTTAATTCTATCGGTCTTAACATTACTTTCTAAAACATTAAAATTGAGCTGATATGAAAAAAATATTATTTAGTTTGATGGCAGCTTTGCTCCTCGTGGCTACTAGCTGTTCTGATTTTTTGGAGCGTGCTCCGAAAGACGCTCTTTCTCCTGCTACATTCTGGCAGACTGAAAGTGACGCATACCTGGCTCTTGTCGGTACCTATAATGGTCTGAACAGTATCTACCACAATGGTCACTGGACAGGATACAATGCGGTTATGATGGATGCTCTTTCTGATAACCTTTTCGACTATTTCTCTTGGGAAGGTTACAGCGTAATGACAACCGGTAATATCACACAGGATAATAACGGTGTTGCTGGTAGCTGGTACAAATTCTTAGATATCCGTGCTTGTAACGAGTATTTGGAAATGGAAGGAAATGTAGATTGGACAACTTCTGGTTTGGAAGAACAGTATAAGGCTGAGGTTCGCACCATCCGTGCTCTTCTCTTCTTGTATCGTTCTAACTGGTACGGTGACTTCCCATTGGTTACTAAGACCATGGACTTGGATGAGGCTTATGCACAGGCTCGTACTCCAAAAGCTGAAGTTCAGAGTTTTGTTGAAAGTGAGTTGAAGGATGTTATCAATGCACTTCCTGATCGTTCAAAAGTTGCTCAAGGCCGTATCTCTAAGGAGTTCGCTCAAGGTCTCTTGATGCGTTATTACCTCTGGAAGAGTGACTATCAGAATGCTAAGACATACGCTGAGGCTATCGTTAACCAAGGCAATTTGAGTCTTTCTCCTGATTATGCTGCTATGTTCGAGATTGGTAACCAATATGATGGCGAAACGATCTTCGACTTCTCTTTCATCAGCAACACTGCTCGTGACCTTTATGGTAACCCGTTCGTTGCCAATGGTGCCCTCGGTGGATGGTCTTCTATCGTTCCGACAGTTGACTTAATGGATGAATTCGAATGTATCGATGGTAAGACGATTGAAGAATCTGAATTGTATGATCCTGAACATCCGTTCTTGAACCGTGACCCACGTCTGCGTGCAACAATGGTTTATCCTGGTCAGGTTTATACTGGTTATAAAGATACTCAAGAAGGTTGTTATAACCCATTGCCTGAATTTATTAATGGCAATAAGAATAACGACTGGTGGAATAATGCAGCTAATGCTACAAAGACTGGTTTGCAGTTAGGTAAGTACTTCATGGCTGCTAATGTTACTCCGGAAAGCTTGAGCCACATGACACTTCATTATAAAGCTATGCGCTATGCTGAGGTTCTTCTTACTTTGGCTGAGTGTAATATCGAGTTAGGTGATCTGGCTAACGGTGCTAAATACATGAACATGGTTCGTAAACGTGCAGGCATGCCAGAAGTAGAAGTAACCGACCAAGCTACAATGCGTGATCAGATTCGTCGTGAGCGTCGTGTTGAGTTGGGCGGTGAAGGTCTCCGTCGTGAGGATATGGTTCGTTGGCAGGTTGATGCTAATGGTAAGTGGGTTGCTTCTGGCGGTACTCCTTATATCGTTTGGAAGTTCCAGAACGACTATTGCATCGAGCACTTGGATGGTGATATTGAAAACCGCAAGGATGCTAACGGTGACTGGGTTGCTCACGTAACAGGTCGTACAGGTGGTGAGTTCCATGCTGATAAGACAGCATTTGCTCGTGAGAACTTTGCTACTTTCACTGAGAAGAATATTCTCTGGCCTATCAGTAGAGGTATTATCAATACCAACCCTGCTATCAAGCAGACTCCGGGATATTAATCTATCCTATATATAATAAGGTTCCGTCCAACCGCCCGTTGGGCGGAACTTTTGTTTTTTTAAGGGCTAATCAAATCATTAGAAATGAAGAAATCCAAACTACTGACCATTGCCATCTTGGTTGTGATGCTGATCCTCTTTGGGATTCATTTGCAACAGACTCAGGAATACTTATTCTTCTTCCGTGAAAAGTTGATGGTCTTTTATAACGATGCCAGCATTATTGCGCAGCGTTATCTGGGTGTGGGCGGACTGGGTCTGATGTTGACTCATTGGCTCACTCAGTTCTTTATTCTCGACTATGCCGGTGCCATCATTACTGCACTGTTAGGTGTGCTCTCAGCCTATATGCTTTGGGTAAGCATGCCAAGGAGTAAGCGACCTGTTATCATGTTGCCACTCTTTATCCTTCCTTTTGTTTTTCAATGTCACGCACTCTTCGATATCTACTATAGTTATCAGGGTGTCGTATGTTTTTTCCTGTTTTCTCTCTTCGCTTTTGTATATCGTTTGATAGCGGATAGAACGAGCGATTCAAATCTGATTATTCTATGGGCATCACTTCTGTCACTTCTTTTGTTCTATATAGGAGGTGCAGTAGGTTTCCTACTCGCTATATATATATTTGTTATCGAATTAATCGACCAACCATTCAAAAGTTGGCGTTTCTTGATTCCTGTCTTGCTTGTTTTGATTGTCAGTGCGATTTGCATTTCAAGAGGTGTTTTACCGCTTTGGCGGAATGCCATCACGAACGAATCGTATTATGAACCGATTCTGCAAGCAACAAACTTCTTCTATACCTCATGGATATTGGCGGTTGTACTTCCTTTACTTGCTCCGTTGGCCATGAGTATGGAATCAAAACTGAAGACTCTTTATCTAGTTATCTGTTCTTTTGTTATGTTAGCTGCCGTATCAGCTTTTACAGTTTACTCGGCCGACCGCAACCAGCAAAAGATGTACCCCATGATTGCTATGGACCATTATATTAATGAGCATGATTGGGAAGGGTTGTTGAAAACACCGTATTGTCAGTCAAGTAACTTTATCCTGATGAATCGTGTAAACTTGGCGCTATCACATACAGGACGTTTCTTGGATGACTTCTTTAAGTATCCGCAAATTGCACCTTTCAGTATTCTTACGGAGTTAAAGGAATTGTCGCTTGATGTCGAGATTATCACGACATTGAGTGAGATCTTCTGGCAGATGGACAATATCGCATCGGCAGATGAGAAGGCTTTCAACTCATACGAAGGACTTCGTTATGGTTCGCCGTCAAATTTACAGATGTTGGTACGTACCAGTCTAGTGTTCGGTCGTTATCAACATGCCGAGAAATATATTAAGATGTTGGAGAAGACACTTTTTTATAAGAAATGGGCAACTTCTCAGCGTCGATTCCTCTATAATGACGCAGCCGTTGAGGCTGATCCGGAATATGGAAGCAAACGTAAGAGTCTACCGACGGGAACGCGTGAGTTTATTCAGGCTCAAGGACCATATTATGACTTGCTTCTTACCATCCGTACAAATCCAAAAGCAGTGGCAGCACGCGATTATGCTATTGGTTATTTACTTTTGGCAAATGATGTTCCTCACATCAATGCTTTCATTGAGGAGTTCTATGGTACTGAAGTAATGCCGACCATGCCAACACGTCTGCAAGAGGCAGCTGTCGCAGCCAATGAGACCAACCTTAACTGGTGCCGTGAACATGGTGTAGAAGAAAAAGTGATTGAGAAGTATCAACAATTGCGCAAGGAACTATTACAGTCTCGACAGACTGGTAACAAAGTGCCGAACGCTTTGGTACAGAACCGCTATACTTATTGGTATTATCTATTAGTAACTTCACCGAATATGGCGAAGATGCGTGAAGATCTGGCTCGACGTACACAACAGCAAAAAGCTGAAGAAGCCAGCGTATCAGCACATTAAAAAGAATTATTTGTTATCGCATATATGAAACGTTTTTACGCTAAAATCATTTTTTGTAGTCTTTTGCTCGTTTCATGCGGGCGAACTATAAACCCTACCAAACAGTTGGAAAGAATCCCTGATATCTTTCCCGATTATGCAGGGGTGACTATTCCTTATAATATAGCTCCGATGAATTTCCAACTGAACAAGGCAGACAGCTTGGATACTCAACTTATTATCTCGGCTGGAACGACTTCTTTCCAGATTAAGGGTGATAAGGGCGACTTTGAAATACCGATGAAGCAATGGAAGAAACTGATGGATCAGCAGAAAGGAAAGGATGTCACGTTTACGGTTTGCTATAAAGATGGTAAAGAATGGGTGTCTTATCAGCCGTTCACCATGCATGTTGTAGCTGATAAAATCGATCCGTGGCTGGCTTATCGTTTGATTCCTCCTGGTTATGGTATTTGGAATGCGATGGGTATCTATCAACGTTGTCTAGAGAACTTTACCGAGAAACCAATCATGGAGAATCGTCTGACTGAATACAACTGTATGAACTGTCATACGTTCCAAAATGGTAATCCAAACAAGATGGCTTTTCACATTCGTGGCCGTCATGGTGGCTCTGTATTGATTGAAAATCAGAAAATTTCTAAAATCGTGCCTCAGATGCCTGAAGGACTGAAAGGTATTGCTTATCCACATTGGCATCCGACTCACGATTATATTACCTTTGCTTCTGATCAGGTAGCTCAATCGTTCTATGCTAATCATTATAATCGTATTGAAGTGTATGATACTCGTTCGGATGTTGTCGTTTACGATACGAAGACGGGTGTTGCTCACACAGCTCCTTACATGTCGGACCCAGGTGCTTGGGAGACTTTCCCCGCATTCTCGGCTGATGGAAAGACGCTTTACTGGAGCGCTGCTGATACAGTTCCATCACCTTATCCGATTCATTATAATAATGCTCACTTCAGTGTGTTCAAGACTTCGTTTGATCCGGAGACGTGTACTTTTGGTGAAAAGAAGGATACTCTATTATATGCAAGCGATAACACCAGTTTCGCTTATCCACGTGAGTCTCCCGATGGTCGTTGGATGGTATATAACCAATACGACTACGGTTATTTCCCTATCAATCATCAAGAGGGAGATATGCATATCATGGATATGAAGACTGGTGAGAGCCGTCCGATGGACGAAGTGAACACTGAACACGCTGAGAGTTATCACACATGGAGCCGCAACAGTCGTTGGTTAGTATATTCCAGCCGTCGTATGGATGGTCTGTTTGTCCGTGCTTACTTCACGTATGTGGACGAAAATGGTCATTGTGGCAAGCCTTTCGTGATGCCACAGCGTCATCCGAAACATTTTTATGACAATCAGTTCAACTCATATAACATTCCAGAGTTTATTACTGGTGAAGTGAAAGTAAATGCTCATAAGATTGCTAAGACTGTTTGGTAAAGATATAGTAGAGTTATAGAAAAGGGATTAGACTAATGGCCTAATCCCTTTTTGTTTTTTTTGTTCTAAACCCAAATATCGAGTTTTGGATTTCTATTACTGAGTTTTAGATTTCAGTTGTCGAGTTTTTTGCTTTAAACATCGAGTTTTTGAGCCGGAAATTCAAGTTTCTGAAGCCAAAATTCGAGTTTTTGAAAGGGGGGCTATTTAAATGCAAAATCCTCAGACCCTTTGGGGAATTTTTGACCTTGTGAAGCATGATGGTTCACTTTTTTATTATTCTTAGCATCGTAATTATTTTAAAATAAACACATTAAGAAATCGGTGAGTGTGAAGATTTTTTTTAATAACAGTGGTATGGGCGTATTAAAATCCTTGTACTCGTAATGATTATTGTTCTAAAATATCTTTCTCCTTGTCAAATCCACCTTCGAATTGATTCTCCTCAATCGTCGAATTGATTACCCTTTGGAAGTAGAAACGGTGTTTGTTCCAGTGGAATGCTGGATATTCCGTATTCTGTTTGATAGTGTTATGACGGAATATGAGTCCATCCACTGACTTAGCATACACAACAGGTTGGTCGAAAGTCTCAAAGAGATTATCTTCGATGACAATTCCACTGTGGAAATACTTCTGCTGATGTTCCAGATCCGGTATCTCTGGATAAATTGAAATGACGGCATTGGTAAATTGGAACATATTGGTCAGCGAATTGATGAACTTATTATTTCGAATCACCACATCATGGCATGCACCTGTTTCATACCA
>CAMVLL010000095.1 GCA_947168315.1 uncultured Bacteroidota bacterium
ACTCTTACAACAACGATATGGACAAGTAGGCGTCACCATTGATAATGGAGAAAAATATATCGTAATGATCATGGCCGAAAAAGATGAGCCTAAAACTATTGAACGTATCCCTATCCGTCAAAAGAAAGTGTTTCTAAAAGCCTCTTGCGATTTCACTGACCTGAAAGATACAGCCGAGTTTTACTATAGCTTGGACAACAAGAACTGGATACGAATAGGATCGACATTAAAGATGGCATATACAATTCCTCAATTCATGGGGTATCGATTCGCTTTGTTCAACTACGCTACCAAGATAGTCGGAGGCTATGCCGACTTTGATTTCTTCCACATTTCAGATAAAAAATAAATAGTATGAAAATCATAGATAATCAATTGATGAATGAGGTTACAGAACAAGCGAAACACTCTCCTCGCCTGCGAATGAACTACAACTTCCACCGAAGCCTTGATGAGAAGTGCCATCGTTTTTTGAATGCCCTCGAAATAGGGACAGAAGTACCTATCCATCATCACGTTACCAAAGATGAAACCTTTGTTTTGCTTAGAGGGAAAGTGCGTATCAATACCTATAATGATGACGGAACAATTTTGGAAAGTTATGTCCTCAGTCATGATGAAGGACGCTTTGGAGTCGATATTCCTAGAAACACTTGGCACAATGTTGAGAGCCTTGAATCCGGATCCGTTATTTTCGAAGTAAAGGAAGGACCTTTCGTGGAGCACGAAAAAGACGGTATATTAATAGTAAATAACCAAAAATAAAAGACATATGAAGAAGGGGTTTATTTCGATGGTTCTCATTGCCATCACCATGCTAACATTAGCAGCATGTTCTGGCCAGTCAGACGGAGTGAATAATTTCAACATCAAACGAGGTACAAACCTCAGTCACTGGCTCTCACAATCACGTGTTCGCGGAGAAGCTCGTCGTCAGCACATTCAAGAAGACGACTTCGAGCGTTTGGAAAAGCTGGGCTTCGACTTTGTTCGTATTCCTATTGATGAGGTACAATTCTGGGATGAAGATGGCAACAAACTACCTGAAGCATGGGATTTGCTTACCAATGCCATCGACCTTGCCATCAAGCATCACCTGCGTGTTGTAGTAGATCTTCACATCATTCGTGCACACACATTTAGTGAAAAAGCACCCAACACACTGTTCACTTCTGAGGAGGCACAACAAGGACTCATCAACCTATGGTACCAACTCTCAGACGTTCTTAAAAAGTACAGCAATGACTACGTGGCATATGAGTTCATGAATGAGCCGGTAGCGAAAGAACACGAACAGTGGAATGTTGTCGTGGAAAAAGTACATAAGGCATTACGTAAGGTAGAGCCTCAACGTACTCTTGTCATCGGTTCTAACCGCTGGCAAAGCTATGACACGATAAAGTACTTGCGTGTTCCCGAAGGCGACAAGAACCTTATCCTCTCCTTCCACTATTACAACCCGATGCTTTTGACACACTATGGCGCTCCTTGGGCATCTGTCGGTCATTATAAAGGAAAGATAAACTATCCGGGTATTATGCTCACTCAAGAAGACTATGATGCAGCCCCAGAGCAGTTGAAACCTGAGCTTAAACCTTTTACTACCCAAGTATGGAATAAGGATAAGATTCGTGAGGACTTCAAAGATGCTATTGCGTCAGCCAAGAAATATGGTTTGCAACTGTTCTGTGGCGAATGGGGCGTATATGAGCCTGTAGATCGTGTACTTGCATATCGTTGGTACAAAGATATGCTTGAGATCTTCGACGAGTTCGACATTGCATGGACTACTTGGTGCTACGATGGAGACTTCGGCTTCTGGGATCAGCGGACTGAGGATTATAAAGATAAGCCACTCGTTGATTTGCTAATGTCAGGGAAAGGATTAGAAGATAAAAAGAAATAAAGTAAATCATTAGTTTATAATAAAAAGAATCCGTGCAACGCAAGTTACACGGATTCTTTTGCTATACTATTGTTTACTTCTTACGATGTTGTTTAGGATGAAGTTTAATATCGATTTTAAATCCTGTTCGTAGTTCTTTGAGTACGGTCTTCGTGAGATAAGCTCGTCCGTAATGCTTTCCTTCAGGGAAAAGGAATTGCAGACGCTTTCCACCCAGCATTTTCTTCACCACCCTACAATTCACTACGACTGGTTCGCCCAGTCTAAAGCCATTTGTAGCGGAGCGACCTCGGAACTCTGCAGTAGTTTCATAATCCTTACCAAAGAGGTCAAGGATGGAATCGATGGTTTCCATCGCTTCTTTGGTATTTTCACCAAGATAAATGGTGACCTCATGGAAGTTTCTCACTTCCATACCAAGTATCTCGTCAGCTCCAAGGAAGTCGGTAATACGCCCGAGGCTAAGATAGTATGCAAAGCTTCTGTCATCGTTTGCATCCTTATAGGTAAAGATACTATACTCGCCATTATCTGTTTCTGCTTCTGTGACCTCCATCCGAATACCGGCAGGTTGTTTCTGCGCATTTACTGTGCCCAGCATCAGAACACCAAATAGTAGTAAAAAACACTTTCTCATATCCGTAATTCTTTTATAAGTTAATATCATCGTTGACTCTTCTGCCCATTGACTAAAAGTGATGTAGCCATAAAGTAAATAAAAATGTTTATTATACCCTACAAAGGTAATAAAAAAGAGTATCCGAGCAATAGTTCAGACAAATTGGTTTGCTGTCAATAAGCAAAAGCACTACATTTTCAAAAAAAATCATATTGAAAAAGAATGACTTCTGCATTCGGATATTTGAAAAAAATAGTATATTTGTTTTGAGGTTAATGGCCTCATTCTTCAACCTATCATCCAAAATCTAAAACAATGAACATTAGGAACACTGCTTTAGCGATCACACTGTGCTTAGGATTGCATATACAAGCACAACAACATCCGTATTTGGATCATCTTTATGACTATCTCGAAAACCCTGCGGTTTTTGAAGAGAATCAGGAACCAGGTAGAACGTACTACATCCCTCAAAAGAACATTTCATTGAATGGACAATGGAGTTTCTGTTGGAGTGATGTGCCAGAGAATATCCCCAAGAACTTCTTTGAACCATCATTTAATGATCGGAAATGGGATCGCATTGATGTGCCGTCCAACTGGGAGATGTTGGGGTATGGAGACAAACAGTTCCGTAATGTTCACGCACCATTTCATGTGAATGTGCCAAAAGTACCACACGACTATAACCCGACTGGCGCCTATCGCAAAACCTTTACCATTCCTAACGATTGGAACGGCGACCAAATCTTCCTCCGTATGGAGAAGACCGCATCTGCCTCCTTTGTATGGATCAACGGGAAAGAGGTTGGTTATAACGAAGGTGCACAGGAGCCGGCAGAATACAATATCACTTCATTTGTAAAGCCAGGCAAAAACACCATTGCCGTTTTGGTTATTAAATATTCTGACGGATACTACCTTGAGGGACAAGATTATTGGCGATTGGCTGGAATCTTTGACGATATCCTCGTTTATGCAACACCTCCTACCCGATTGTTCGACTGGTATGTCCGAACAGACTTTGATGCGAATTACAAAAACGCAGAACTAAAAGTGGATGTAAATGTAAAGGCTTATACGGATAAGTATCCTGAAGCGGTCATCATTAAAGGCGAACTATGTGAGAACAATGGTCGGAGCATCAAAGCCCTTCCAGACAAACAGTTGGCTCTGAATCGTATGGGCGAACAAATCGTCACAATTGCTACTTCAGTAAATGCCCCCAAGAAGTGGACAGCTGAAACACCAAACCTTTATTTACTTAAATTATATCTCTACGGTCAGGACGGCAATCTGATTGATCATAGTGAGACAAAGATTGGATTCAAACAAACAAAAATCATAGACAGTGTCTTCTACCTGAACGGGGTTCCTATCAAGGTGAATGCTCAAAACTCACACATGCAACATCCAGAATGGGGACATGTCATGAAGGAAGAAGTAATCCGAAAAGACTTCGAAATACTGAAGCAGTTCAACTTTAATGCTGTCAGAACTTCCCATTATCCTCCCGTCAACAAATACTTGGAATTAGCGAATGAATATGGACTATATATCATCGATGAGAGCGGTGATGAGTCTCATGCGACAGAATTTGTATCGAATTTACCAGAGTTTACGGAGATGTATCGTGAACGTGTTCGTCGTATGGTTCTACGCGACCGGAACTATCCATGTGTCCTTTTATGGAGTGCCGGTAATGAGTCGGGCGAAGGCTTCAACATCACCGAGGTCGTAAAAGAAGGAAAGAAATACGATGGCAGCAGAAGTTGGATGTATGGTGGAAATGCATTTATTCATCCAGCAGAAGAGATTATCGGTCCTCGCTATCCACGACCAGACGAATTAGAGATCTGTGAAGGATTGGGTTATGATAATGACAAACGTCCTTCATTCATGGATGAATACCTTTCTGTCGCAGGAAACGCAGGTGGTGGCTTGGACGATTATTGGCGGGTAATCTACACTCACCCACGACTAATCGGAGGATCCATTTGGGACTTCGTCAGCCCAGGACTAACTGAAAAAACTCGCCGACTTACAGATAGCTCTCCTAACAACACTCCGGCACACATCATGGGGAATGCCAAACTGGTAAAGGGAAAAAATGGGAAATGTATCGATCTGAGTGGACACGACGAATGGGTAGAGGTCTATCAGAAAGCAAACGTCGAGATTGAAGGAAGCCAGCTCACTCTTACTTGCGATGTATATCCACGGAAACTTATCAGCGATGGAGGTTTCTTCATCACTAAGGGAAACAATCAGTTCGGGCTGCGACAAGATGGAAAAGATAGTTTGGCATTTTATATCTTCACGGGAAAACTGCAAATGGTCAAGGCTCCTCTTCCTTCCGGATGGGAAGACCATTGGCATAACCTTACAGCTGTCTATGACGGACAACAGATGAGTATCTTTATTGACGGACAAAAGAAAGCTTCTCAGTCGGCAAGTGGTGAGATTCGCAATCTTCCTTATCCTGTCAACATTGGTCGAGACGCTGAAATACATAACAGCGAGACCAACGTCGCAATATGTGATGCTTTACTCGACAACGTAGGCATCTTTGCCAAAGCATTAAGTTCCGATCAACAAACAAAAGACGATGCTGCCCTATGGCTCGACTTTGAAGAAGAGAAAGAGGAAGGAACATTTTTCAGCTATGGTATCGGTGCCCGAACCTACGGAAGTATCTGGCCAAACCGAGTTCCTCAGCCAGAGATGTGGCAGATGAAGAAAGCCGGACAACCACTCGACTTCAGCATGGTTGACGAACGAGACTTTGTGATTCAACTATGGAATCACCATCAGTTCACATCATCTGATTTCTATCAAGTAACATGGAGTTTGAAAGAGGATGACCAAACACTGCAATCCGGCATTATCGAAACTGTTGTATCACCACTTGAAAAGAAGCTGATCAAACTGCCGGTAAAAGCACCAAGCCTCAAATCAGGAGCAGAGTACCGACTGGAATTCTCGGCCACGCTCAAGAAAGATGAGATGTGGGCAAAGGAAGGATTCCAAGTAGCATGGGAACAACTCGAATTACCATGGCATAAAGAGGAGATTACTCCACAACAAACAGTAACAGGAACTCTTCAAACAAATCATACAGACAGCACTGTCATCATCTCAGGACAAGGATTCGCCTATACTTTCTGCAAAAAGGAAGGCACCTTGATATCCATGATCATAAATGGCAAAGAGATGATGCAGGAAGCACCTAAGATGAATGTGTGGAGAGCTCCGATAGCCAACGAATTAGATGATTGGACAATCTGGTCTGAAAATCGATTCGGATGGAAGAGAGAGTATGGCAGTCGCACAGCATCAGAACAATACTCAAAGGATATGCATGCGCTCCATCACTTACCCGTTGACTTTCAAGTGCAAGAGAGTGAGCACCAAATCAATGTCTATTCACGTTCATATATGCTGACTTTGGATGAGAGCATCTTACAGCACAAGAAGAATATACCTTTCCGACAGACAAACGGATTCGAGAACATCTATCATTTCAGCATCACTGCAGATGGTCATATTCAAATCAGACATACAGTAAAACCGAATGGAATCCTACCACAATGGCTTTTCCGCATGGGACTGACCATGAGTCTATCGAAAGAGTTTGATCAAGTAAAGTGGTATGGTCGCGGTCCACAGGAGAATTATCCTGATCGTAAGACAGGCTATCCTATCGGTATATACACTTCTACTGTCAAAGAGATGTATGAGCCTTATCTCATACCACAAGATTATGGTTTGCGAACAGATAATCGCTGGTTAGAATTGCGTGACAAAGAGGGAGATGGACTCCGTATTCGGATGAACCAACTCTTCAACTTCAACATCTATCCTTTCACCACCGAGAATCTGACAAAAGCCACTTACACATATCAGTTGGAAGAAGATAAAGGCAACACACTGAATCTGGATTATTCCACATCTGGAGTTGGATGTACATGCAAATCCATCTTCCAATCATATAAAACTCCTGTCACAGAGTATGATCGGGTTATTGAACTATCTCCGTTGAAATAAGTATCTGCATTAATTAGAGAATAACATAGTAGTTAATCCCAAAACATATAAGGGCGAATCACTGAGATTCACCCTTATATGTTTTGGGGTTGTCAAACAATTAGATTTTGTGATGTTTTGCCATAATTTCCATTATCAATCCTTCTTCGTTTTGCTGAATTTTTCTCCGACAAATCCTTGCCCAATTTCGCCTGCGATAAGATCAAAATGTTGAAAAATTGGTGGTGTAGGTGTTAAATCGTAATAGTCAATATACGCTATTGGCAGACAAAAGTACTCTAATTTGTCGTAACTAGTATAGAGTCGTGGTAGCACAGGATTATTAGCAAATATCCATTGCTTCACGTTATCCTCAATATTGAAGTTTACCATTCCTGAGCAGCGTACAGAGACATTATCAGCATATGCCAGAATCTCGACATTAGGGTTCTGTCGTAATTCCCGATAGACAGCTTTCTCTGCCGACGTAGAGAAGTAGAGAATATGCCCTTCCTGTTTCATAATTTGGAAGATGCGTAATTTAGGAAGATTGCCCTCGCATGTGGCAAGAGCAACCTCTCTATGGTCACGAAGAAAACTTAATGCTCGTTCCATCTTTACAAGAAATACCTTAATTCTATATTAAGATGTTACCACTTCAATTCTTCCTCAAGGATTACACCATCAGTCATTGGACTGTCGGCTTCAGTGAAATTATTTGCCTTGTACTGAATGCAGAGCATAGTTAAGTTTTCCTTTCCTGTATTCTTCAATGCACGTTTGCCATCAGGAGCAACACAAATAATAGTTCCTTCGCCGACGGGGAAGATATTGCCATCCACCTGATATAATCCCTCACCCTTTAGAATAATGTATAATTCCTCGTGAGTCTTATGCGTGTGCAAAAATCCACTGTCCTGACCTGGGACGAGCGTCTGAAACGATAGTTCGCTACCTGTTGCACCAACAGCCTGACCTACAAACACCTTTCCCTTCAATATAAAGTCTGGTCCCATTGGCAACTCATGCTCTATAATCTCATTTACTTTACCTACGCTCACTGCCTTGAAATTCTTACCTTCTTTAATTGTCTCAATCTGTTTCATAATTACTTCTTTTAAATTGTTTTACTCATTTTGATAATGCGAAGGTAAAGCAGAATTTTTACTCCCACAAGAAGGCACTTTGAAGTAACATAGTTACCAAAAAGTAAGAAATGAGAATTATCATATTTCTGCGATTTTATATTAACTTAGATTAACATAGTATAATAGAGTAACCTAGTAACTATTTGTTACTTTTGCGATATAATTATATATTATGGCAGATATTAGGGAAGAATATTTAGCTTGTCCAATCAGGCAAGTGGTAAGTCGTTTTGGCGACAAATGGTCATTGTTGGTGTTATATATGTTACACACCAGCGAGTCAGGTGTTTTGCGCTTTAACGAGATCCGCCGACTGATGACGGACTGTTCACAAAAAATGCTCTCACAAACGTTGAAGAATTTAGAACAGAGTCATCTCGTTCATCGTAAAGTATATCCAGAAGTTCCTCCTCGTGTGGAGTATTCCCTAACTGACACAGGCCATTCTCTTATGCCAGCACTTACTGCACTAATAGCTTGGGGTCAGGAACATTTCAATGAAGTCGTAACAGATTAAATTTAATGCACTAAGAAAAAAAAGTCCGTGCAACATATAAGTTGCACGGACTCTCTTATTTTTTGTTTATGCATGATAACTGTTTCTTTACTTCACCTCCTCAAAGTCGGCATCTTGAACGCCTTCACCACCGTTTGCATTACCTGCATCTGATTGGCTTGATTGCTGACCGGCATTCGGATTACCTTGAGGACCAGCCTGTGAGTACATCTGAGCACTTGCTGTCTGCCATGCTGCATTCAACTCGTTCATTGCTGCATCAACAGCTGCTAAGTCCTGTGACTTATGAGCATCTTTCAGTTTCTGCAAAGCAGCCTCAATCGGAGCCTTCTTGTCGGCCGGAATCTTGTCGGCCAAATCCTTCAACTGATTCTCAGTCGTGAAGATCATTGAGTCAGCCTGATTCAGCTTGTCAATCTTCTCACGCTCCTTCTTATCAGCGTCTGCATTTGCCTGAGCCTCAGCCTTCATACGCTCGATCTCTTCCTTGCTCAAACCAGAAGAAGCCTCGATACGGATAGCCTGCTCCTTACCTGTTGCCTTATCCTTTGCAGTAACCTTCAAGATACCGTTCACATCGATATCGAATGTAACCTCGATCTGAGGAACACCACGACGTGCTGGAGCAATACCTGTCAGGTTGAACTGACCAATTGACTTGTTCTGTGAAGCCATTGGACGCTCACCTTGTAATACGTGGATGGTTACCTCTGTCTGATTATCTGCAGCAGTTGAGAATACTTCACTCTTCTTGTACGGAATTGTTGTGTTCGCATCGATCAACTTAGTCATGACACCACCTAAGGTCTCAATACCCATTGACAATGGCGTAACATCCAACAAAACGACACCCTTGATCTCATCTGTCAAGACTGCGCCTTGAACAGCTGCACCAACTGCTACCACCTCATCCGGGTTAACACCCTTAGAAGGAGTCTTTCCGAAGAAGTCTTGTACTAACTGTTGTACGGCAGGGATACGAGATGAACCACCAACCAAGATCACTTCGTCAATATCACTTGTTGACAAACCAGCATCGCTCATCGCCTTCTTACATGGTTCGAGACAAGCCTGGATCAAATCGTGTGACAAAGCTTCGAACTTAGCACGACTCAAAGTCTTAACCAAGTGCTTTGGCATACCGTTTACCGGCATGATATACGGCAAATTGATTTCTGTTGAAGTAGAAGATGACAATTCAATCTTTGCCTTCTCGGCAGCTTCCTTCAAACGTTGCATTGCCATCGGATCGGCAGTCAAGTCGGCACCTTCGTCATTCTTGAACTCTTGAACCAACCAGTCGATAATCTTCTGGTCGAAGTCATCACCACCAAGGTGAGTATCACCATTTGTTGAAAGAACTTCGAATACACCACCACCGAAGTCGAGGATAGAGATATCGAAAGTACCACCACCAAGGTCGAATACAGCGATCTTCATATCCTTATGTTTCTTATCCAAACCATAAGCCAAAGCAGCTGCAGTCGGCTCGTTAACGATACGTTTAACATTCAAACCAGCGATCTGACCAGCTTCCTTCGTTGCCTGACGTTGTGAGTCAGAGAAGTATGCCGGAACAGTGATGACTGCATCAGTAACCTCCTGACCCAGATAATCCTCAGCTGTCTTCTTCATCTTCTGAAGAATCATTGCAGAAATCTCTTGTGGAGTATAATGACGACCGTCTATGTCAACACGCGGCATGTTGTTTTCGTTCACTACTTTATAAGGTACGCGTGCGATTTCTTTTTGAACCTGATTCCAGTTCTCACCCATGAACCGT
>CAMVLL010000096.1 GCA_947168315.1 uncultured Bacteroidota bacterium
GGTTCAGCGTCCCTGGGTCGATGTTGATGTAAGGATCGAACTTCTGGATTGTTATTTTAAACCCACGGCTTTGTAACAATTTTCCCAATGATGCCGAGATGATTCCTTTTCCTAAGGAAGATGCGACTCCACCTGTTATGAAGATATATTTTGTTTCCATCATCATATTGTTTAAGATCAAGTAACAATCAATTTGCTCTTTGTTTTTATTTGTGCCAAAATTAAAACAATTTGATATAATATAAGTACATATAATATAATAATGAATCTAGAAAATGGATTCAACTTTCAAATTGTTACAAAAGGAGTGTTGTACAGGCTTTTTATTTATCAATAAGTAATTAAAATATGGATAAAAATTTCAAATTGAAAGTTGATAAATAAATTATTTTGAAATATGTAAGCAATACTTTGTAATTTGTATCTATTTGTTTTATATTTGCCGTTGATTTAACGCATATTGTGGTTGTCCATTTGATGATTATTATGAAGATGTGGAAAATTGCTTTTACAAAAATGCATGGGGCAGGCAACGATTATATCTATGTCAATGTCATGCGAAATAAGATTGCTAATCCATCTGAGTTGGCCATCAAATGGAGCGACCGCCATAAAGGTATTGGCTCTGACGGGTTGGTATTGATTGGAAAATCTCCCGTAGCTGAGGCAGATTTTTTGATGCGTATCTTTAATGCCGACGGAAGTGAGGCAATGATGTGCGGAAATGCTTCCCGTTGTGTGGGAAAATATCTGTATGAGCGTGGGTTGACAAAATTTCGTACGATAAGGCTGTTGACTCTCTCGGGTGTGAAAAAGCTTTCCTTGCAAATCAATCAGAAAGATGAGGTGGAGCAGGTAACGGTTGACATGTCGGAACCATCTTTTGAGAGAGGAGAGTGGTTCCGGCCAACTGCCAATCTGGTCCAGGGAACATTCGTCTCCATGGGTAATCCTCATTATGTTGTTTTTACCAATGATGTTGACGATGTCTTTCGGATGGGGAGAGCCTTGGAATGTCATCCTGCTTTCCCACATCGCTGCAACATCGAATTTGCCCAGATACTGGGTGACGGGAAGATCCGTGTTCGTGTCTGGGAGCGTGGAAGCGGCATTACCATGGCATGTGGTACAGGCGCTTGTGCCACCGCAGTGGCAGCGGCTGCCGCCGGACTGACCGGACGTTCCTCCCGAATCATCATGGATGGAGGAGAACTGGAAATAGAATGGCGGGAGACTGATAATCATGTTTATATGACCGGTCCTGCCGCATTTGTATTTGATGGAGAAATAGAACTACAACAATAATCAAATATGGCTTTAATAAACGAGCATTTCTTAAAACTGTCAAACAACTATCTGTTTGCGGATATAGCCAAAAAGGTGAATGCCTTTAAAGTGTTGCATCCGAAGTCGCAGGTTATCTCCCTGGGCATCGGAGATGTCACGCAACCGCTTTGTCCGGCTGTCATCGAGGCAATGCACCGGGCGACCGACGAGATGGCTACCTCGGGCAGCTTCCATGGATATGGCCCTGAGCAAGGCTACGAATTCTTGCGTGAGGCCATCCTGAAGAACGACTTCCTCGCCCGTGGAATACATCTCGACATGGATGAGATCTTTATCAATGACGGAGCGAAATCGGATACGGGAAACTTTCAGGAACTGATACGATGGGACAACTCCGTAGGTGTGACCGACCCTATCTACCCTGTGTACATCGACTCAAATGTGATGATTGGCAGGGCAGGCACCCTCACCAATGGGAAATGGGATAATGTTATCTACATGCCTTGCACCGCAGAGAATGGCTTTGTCCCCAAGATACCCGCTGACCGTCATGTGGATGTGATTTACTTGTGTTATCCGAATAATCCTACAGGCACTGTCATCACGAAGCAGGAATTGCGCAAATGGGTGAATTATGCCTTGAAGAATGATACACTTATCTTTTACGATGCTGCTTACGAGGCTTTTATCACCGAGCCTTCCATCCCTCACAGCATCTACGAGATACGTGGTGCCAGGAGGTGTGCGGTTGAATTCCACTCCTTTTCGAAGACAGCAGGCTTTACGGGACTGCGCTGTGGTTATACCATCGTGCCCAAAGAACTGACTGTCGCCACACTCGAAGGGAAACGTATTCCACTTAATCCACTGTGGAACCGTAGGCAGTGTACCAAGTTCAATGGTGCCAGCTACATCTCCCAAAGGGCTGCTGAGGCGATCTATACCCCTGAAGGGAAGATACAGGTACAGCAAACCATCGACTATTATATGCAGAACGCTCACCGTATGGTACTGGTGCTGAAGAAGCTGGGGTTCGAGGTTTATGGTGGCGTGAACGCTCCGTATATCTGGATGCGTACTCCGGCTGGAACATCTTCCTGGCAATTCTTCGAAGCGTTGCTTTATGGAGCCAATGTGGTGTGTACGCCTGGTGTAGGCTTTGGGCCCAGTGGCGAGGGATATGTGCGATTTACGGCCTTTGGTACACATGAAAATACGGAGGAGGCATTGAAACGTATAGAAAAATGGATGAAACAAACTTATTAATCGTATAAGCAATGGAGACATTAAGATTCCAGGTAGTAGGCGAGGCTTTCAAGAAAAGACCGCTTGAGGTGAAAGCGCCAGACGAACGCCCTGCAAAGTATTTTGGCAGAAAGGTTTTTAACCGTGAGAAAATGTATAAGTATCTGCCAAAAGATGTGTATGAGAAAATGATAGAGGTAATGGATAACGGTGCCCGACTGGATCGTGACATCGCGGATGCGGTGGCAGAGGGAATGAAGCAGTGGGCGACTGAGAACGGGGTGACACACTACACTCACTGGTTCCAGCCTCTGACAGAGGGAACAGCCGAGAAGCACGACTCGTTCATTGAGCATGACGGGAAAGGTGGTATGGTGGAGGAATTCACCGGCAAGTTGTTGGTTCAGCAGGAACCGGACGCCAGCTCGTTTCCTTCCGGTGGTATCCGCTCCACGTTCGAGGCCAGGGGCTACTCTGCCTGGGATCCTACCTCACCGGTCTTCATCTTGGATGACACCTTGTGTATCCCTACTGTTTTCATCAGCTATAACGGTGAGGCGCTCGACTACAAGGCTCCGCTCTTACGGGCGTTGCATGCTGTGAATGTGGCGGCTACCGAGGTGTGCCACTATTTTGACCCGAAAGTCAAGAAGGTTACGTCTAACCTTGGTTGGGAACAGGAGTATTTTCTTGTGGACGAAGGCTTGTATGCCGCTCGCCCCGACTTGCTGCTGACCGGACGGACGCTGATGGGACACGAGTCGGCCAAGAACCAACAGATGGAGGATCATTACTTCGGAAGCATCCCTGAACGTGTCGCTTCGTTTATGAGGGATTTGGAGATTCATGCCCTTGAGCTAGGCATCCCTTGTAAGACGCGTCACAATGAGGTAGCACCGAATCAGTTCGAGTTGGCGCCTGTCTATGAGGATACCAATCTGGCGGTCGACCATAACATGCTGCTGATGATGGTGATGAAGCGTGTGGCACGTAAACACGGGTTCCGCGTATTGCTTCACGAGAAGCCGTTTGCCGGTATCAATGGCAGTGGAAAGCATAACAACTGGAGCCTTTCCACCGATAATGGAGTGCTCCTTCACGCCCCGGGAAAGACCGCTGAGCAGAACCTGAGATTTGTCGTCTTTATTGTCGAAACGCTTATGGGCGTATATCGACATAACGGCTTGTTGAAGGCATCCATCATGAGCGCTTCGAACGCTCATCGTTTGGGAGCAAACGAGGCACCACCGGCTATCATCTCATCTTTTTTGGGAAAACAACTTTCCGAGATGCTCGATCATATCGAGAAAGCCGACAAGGAGGATATCCTCGTGATGGATGGTAAGCAGGGAATGAAATTAGACATCCCCGAAATACCGGAACTGTTGATTGATAATACCGACCGAAACCGTACCTCTCCATTCGCGTTTACCGGTAACAGATTCGAGTTCAGGGCAGTCGGCAGTGAGGCCAACTGTGCATCGGCTATGATCGCCTTGAACAGTGCCGTGGCAGAGGCGTTAATCGACTTTAAGCGAAGAGTTGACGCCCACATGGCTGAGATAGCAAGTCAATATGAGGGGACGGGACATCGTACTGTCTATCATGCCATCATCGACATCCTACGGGAAGATATAAAAACTTGTAAGCCTATCCGTTTTGACGGGAACGGATATAGTGAGGAATGGGTACATGAGGCAGAGAAACGTGGATTGGATGTGGAACGCTCGTGCCCGAAAATCTTTGAGCGATATCTGGATCCAGAGAGTATCCGGATGTTTGAGTGCTTGGGAGTAATGACGAGAAAGGAACTGGAGGCACGGAACGAGGTGAAGTGGGAGACCTATACGAAGAAGATTCAGATCGAGGCGCGCGTGTTGGGCGACTTGACCATCAACCATATCATCCCTGTGGCTACCCGTTACCAGAGTCTCCTCCTGAAAAATGTAGAACGAATGGCGACTGTCTTCCCGCCGGAGAAGGCAAATCATCTTTCGACACGAAATATTCAGCTTATTGAGGAGATGGCTGAACGGTCGTCCACGTTGGAACGTCAGGTAGAGGAACTTGTCAATGCCCGAAAACAGGCCAATAAGATCATGGATACGTATGAGAAGGCCACAGTCTATCACGACACCGTGGCTCCAAAGCTCGATGAGATACGTTACCAGATTGATAAGCTGGAGCTCATTATCGACGACAGCCTCTGGCCGCTTCCGAAGTACCGCGAACTTTTGTTTATCCGATAGGGGTACCCCTATCAGTACCCTATCCTCTGTAGGGGCCTAGCTTGTCTAGGCCCGTGAAAACATTATGCGTGCGGGCCGACACCAGGTCGGCCCTTACTCTTATTTCTTTATCTCGGAAAGCATCTCCTTGACGGCAGCCTCTAGCTGTTCGTCCTCGCCGTTAAGGGCTTTCTCCGGATGATTATATACCACGATATCAGGCTCTAACTGGTGGTTCTCGCAGTAGGTGCCGCTATTGTCCATACATCCCACTTGAGGAATGCCGAAGACGATGCTTGGATCGATGAGCGTCTCCCACCATACGGCAGTCATGGTACCAGGTACTGGAGCACCAATCAGCTTGCCGATGCCTAAGGTCTTGTACACGAATGGGAAGCCGTGGGCATTGCTATAGTTGTCTTCACAGATAAGGACACACGATGGCGCTACCCACTTGTTATACGGGTCGCGACCGATGTACTGACCGTGAGCAACAAAGCGTTGGTATTGCTTGCCGGAGAGGAGGGTGGCAAGGTCGTCGTGCAACCATCCGCCGCCGTTGTGACGGGTGTCCACGATCACCGCTTCCTTGTTGCGATGTCGTCCCAACAACTCGCTATACACATGTCGGAAACTCGGGCTGTCCATTGCTTTCACATGTACATAAGCCAGACGACCGCCTGATAGCTTGTCGACAAGCAAGCGGTTACGCTCTATCCAACGGTCGTAAAGCAGTTGGTTCTGGGCACCCTGACTGATCGCTTTTATCGTCACGTCGAAGCGTTGCTTGTTGGTAGGATTGTAAACGCTCAGGCGTACCTTGCGACCGGCCTTGCCTTCGAGCAGCGGGAAATAATCCTTTCCTGCCTTGATGTCCTGGCCGTCAATCTTCTCGATGACGCATCCTTCGGTGAGCTTGCTCTTGATAATGGCGATCGGACTCTTGGCTATGATTTCTTTTCCCTTCAATCCGTCTCCTTGATAGGTGTCATCGTAGAAGAGGCCCAGGTATGCGGTTTGCAGCTCTGCGCCGTCAGGGTAGTAGCGGGCTCCCGTATGTGAGCCGTTCAGCTCACCGAGCAGCTCGCTCATCATCTCACGGAAGTCGTAATTGTTGTTGATGTAAGGCAGGAAGCGTGCGTAAGCCGTGCGATAGCCTTCCCAGTCGACTCCATGGATATTCGTATCGTAGAACTTATCTTTCACCTGTTGCCAGATATGGTCGAACATATATTGTCGTTCCAAAGCCGGTTTGTAGTCGAAGAACGCCTCGAAGTTGACAGGCTTGCTCTCGCCGTTGGCCACGGTGACTTTCTTGATGCCGCCGGCATTCAGGAACACGTTCTCACCTTTCTTGTCGAGATACATCAGACCGCCTCCGATACCTTTCAGGACAATCTTCGTGGTGTTCTCTTTCAGATCGTGCATCCACAGGTCGGGTCTTCCCTCGAACGATGCCTGGTAGTACAGCTTGTCGCCCTTCGGTGAGAGGACGAAATCTCCCAGGCGCGAGGAGTTCACCGTGAGTCGGACGATGCGGTCACGGGCATTCTCAAAGTCGAACACCAGTGGCTTCACCTCTTTCTTCTCGTCTTGCTTAGGCTGATCTTTCTTTTTCTTATCCTTTGAGGCATCCTTCTTGGCAGCCTCTTCCTTTTCTTTCTTCTCCTTGTCGGCCTTTTCCTGTTCCTCCACGAGGGCCAAGTCTTCCTTGCTCAGGCGGAAGCGCTCGTATGCCTCGAGGTCGAGGAACATGATATATACGTCGCTTTGGGCACCCCAACTGCCATGGCTGCGGTATCCTTCACGGTCGCTCTCAAAGATGATTGCTTTGCCGTCGAGCACGAACTTCCCGTTGCCATCCGAGTATCCGCTTTCCGTCAGGTTATGGATCTCTCCATTCCCGGAGGCATTGACCAAGGCCATATCCTTATTGTTCCAACCACCCTCACCGATGTAATTGGTAAGGATCCACTTGCTGTCGGGACTCCATTGGTACCATTGGTCACCATCGCTGTACGAATACTCGAACTTCCCGTCCATGACGGTGCGTACGTTGCGTGAGGCCAGGTTGATGACTTTGATGGCGGTACGGTTCTCGAGGAAAGCGACCTCCTTGCCGTCAGGACTGTACTGCGGTTCGAACGAGGTGACACCCGACATGGTGATGCGCTCTTCCTTGATGTCGGTGGCATAGCAGAACTGTTTCTCCTCTTTCTTGCTGATGCTTGCCTGATAAATCTGCCAGAGGCCATTGCGCTCGGATGAATACACCAGGCTGCGGCCGTCGGGCGAGAACATGATGTTACGCTCCTGTTCGGGTGTGTTGGTGATCTGCTTGGTGGTCTCATACTCCACGGATGTCACGTAGATATCACCGCGAACGATGAACGCCACTTCCTTTCCTTCCGGTGAGACGGCGATCTCGGTAGCCCCCGAGCGTTTGATTTGTCGGATGACATCCTTGTCGTTACGGTCGGATAGAATGCGGATGTTCACTTTCTGCGGTTGTCCGCCTTCCTTCATCGTGTATATCTCGCCGTCGTAGCTGAAGCAGAGCGTGCCGTTGCCGGCAGAGAGATAGCGTACCGGATGCTTGGTGAGATGTGTCAGTTGTTGTTTGCTGTCGCCCTTGACATTTCGCTTGTACACGTTGAACGAGCCGTTCTCCTCGCTGAGGTAGTAGAACGCGTTTCCATCCTTGTCCCATACAGGGTTCCGGTCTTCACCCTTGAACGAGGTCAGCTTCTCGTAAGAGCGTTTCCCGTCGATGTTCGAGAGCCAGATATCACGGGTGATGGAAGAGGTATGATGTTTACGGAACTCATCCTCGTATCCCTTTCGGTCGTGGAAGAGGATCTGGTTGCCATGGATGTTGATGTCGGCCATCGGCAGTTCGGAGAAGAGGACAGGGCGTGAGCCTTCCTGAGTGCTTACCTCATAGACTTGAGGGAACTGAGCGGAAGGGAACTGCATGTCCTCGGTGGTAGGCATGTACATCGCCTCGTAGAGTACGTGAGTATCATCCTTGAAAGCCGTTGGAAACTCGTTTACAGAGTGAGTCGTCAGTCGGACGGGCGTGCCTCCCTCTTTATTGACGATGAAAATATCCATGCTGCCGAAGCGGTCGGAGCAGAAAGCCAGTTGCTGTCCGTTCGGGCTCCACACCGGGTTGGAGTCGTAAGCAGGGTTTGTGGTCAACTGTTTAGCCTGGCCGCCCTGTGTCGGAACGGTCCACAGATCGCCCTTATACGAGAAGGCGATGGTCTGTCCATCCGGTGAGATGGCACAATGTCTCAGCCAGAGCGGTTGCTCTTGGGCAAAAAGAGTCGCAGACAGCAAACATGCTGCTGCGACAGCGAGTAGTTTTCTCATATTTATAATTATTAATTAATATCTTCTACGTTTGAACATCTTGCGTATCTGACGGATGATCTTGATACCCGTCATCACACCGTCGTAGATGGCGATGCCTGTTCCCACTTGTTGCATAAGTCCGTTGACTCCTGTCTGTCTCTCCTGGGGGGAGAAGATGCCGCGAGTAGTGTTTTTTATAGTTTTTCCTGCCGCCCGAATCTCTTTGAGCTTCTCACGGCGCATCTGTTGGATCATCTCCAGTGTAATCACTTCATCTTTCATCCTCTTCGTCCTCCTCTTTCAGTAACAGGTTTGCTAAAAAGTTCACCAAAGGTTTCTCGATCAGACGTTTTCTCATCATGACGATGATGATAATAAGTACGACGATGAGGCCGGTGATGACGGCGAAACTACCCTTCAGACTGCCTACGAGTGGTTCGAGCAGATAGGCGAGGGTGAATGAGAGATAGAACAAGGCGATAAAGCCAAGTATGATCAGAATCAGAACGAGCAGGAGTGAAGTGCCGAGGATGGTCAGTTTCTCGACCAGTTCGATCTTCACGTAGTCGCGCTGCAGGTTCACATATTGCTTCACCTCTTGGTAGAGCTGTTGCAGGTTTTCGATATTTTTGTCGCTTGAGAACATCATGTCGTTAAGATTTTATGCAGACAGGACGACAATGCTGTCGTCTGTCTGCCAGTTACATTAAGCCTCCTCTTGAGCGTCGGTTATTTCGTCAACCAGTTCGTCCAATTCGGTACGGCTCAGTTTAATACCCTTCTTGCGAAGCACATCCGCAATCTTGCTGCGGGTTTCCTCTCCCTTTTCAGGAGCGAACAAAACACCTGATGCGGCACCGACGATAACTCCGCCGATGAAAGCCGCTAAAATACTTAATCCTCTCATAATTTTCTCCTTTAGGATTACAAATATAGGAAATGTAATTCATTTAATACCATTTTTTATCTTTTTCTTTGTGAGGAAAGGGAAAAAACGCTGATTAACATACTTTAACCGACGTATTGTTTGTAAACTACTATACTTATTTTACTTTTGCATAGTGTTAAAGACATAGGTAAAACAGGTTGTCTAATTCTTAAAAAAAAGATAAAAATGAAAAAGATTTTGGTATTATTTATGGGTGTATGTGTAGCATTTGCTTTCACATCATGTAAATCCAGCGAAAGTGCTTACAAGAAAGCTTACGAAAAGGCTAAGGCTCAGGAAATGGCAGAGTCAACGACTCAGGAGACTACTCAGTATGTTGAGGCAACTGCTCCTGTACAAGCTGCTGCTCCTGTTGCTGCTGACGCTACTTACCGTACAGAGAAAGTTTCTTTGGTTTCAGGTAACAACTTGCGTGCTTACAGTGTTGTTTGTGGTAGCTTTGGTGTAAAGGCTAACGCTGAGAACTTGAAGAGTTTCTTGGAAAGTGAAGGTTACGATGCACGTATCGTATTCAATGCCAACAACAATATGTACCGTGTGGTTTGTGCTTCCTTCGACGATCGTAATGCTGCTGCTGTAGCAAAAGAGAGTTTCAAGGCTAAGTATCCAAACCGTCAGGATTTCCAAGGGTCTTGGTTGCTTTACAACAAATAATTTATAACACATGATGTTAAAGGGAGGTTGCACAAACGTGCAACCTCTTTTTGTTTGTATACGAAGTTACTTCCATTATGATGATGTATAGTGGGTTGTGTGTGGAGTGTTCTATGTGCTCTGTGTCCGAGGGTGCTCTTTCAGGGTCGTTTTACTTGTTATTTCTTTTCTATTTC
>CAMVLL010000097.1 GCA_947168315.1 uncultured Bacteroidota bacterium
CTGAGTTGGAGATAGAGGAAGATACGTCGGCCACAAGTGCACAATTGGAATGGATCTTCTTGAAAGAAAAGAAAATACGTCGCTATTACTTCGAACGGATAGAGGGTTTGTGGAAATTGGAAGCGATTGACAATGCTGCCATCCTCAAAGAAGAGCCTTCATCGAGCGAAGACTTCTTCACGTTCTACGAACGCTTTGCCAACGACAGCGTGTTCCAGTTGCAACGTACCTCAAACCCCTTGAAATTCGTGACATACGACCCTGATGACGAGTTCTCCATCCTGGAGACGACGTTGGATGCCGGACAGTTCATGGCATTCTCACCTACGCTACCCAAGGATACCTTGACAAACGTGAACTACGGACAGAATACCCTGAGCCATTCGAATGTCATGATCATCGAGATGAAAGGAAATGGTAACGGTTTCAGCAACACGTTCTACTTCAAACGTAGAAACGGACTGTGGAAACTGACGCAATATGATGACTTAAGCGATTAACAACATGAAGATAACATTTTTAGGAACAGGAACTTCCGTCGGCGTACCAGAAGTGGGTTGTACTTGTGCGGTATGCACCAGTAAAGATCCGAGGGATAACCGTTTGCGTACCTCCGGCCTCGTTGAAGTAGACGGCGTTCGCATAATGATTGATTGCGGGCCTGACTTCCGGCAACAGATGATACGGTTGAATGATTTCCGTCCTATCGACGCTGTCTTGCTGACTCACGAACATTACGATCATGTGGGCGGTATTGACGACCTCCGTCCGTGGTGCCGCTTCCGTAATGTGCCTCTCTTCGGTGACTCGCTGACTTATCGTCATCTGATGGAACGCATTCCTTATTGCTTCGGCGACCATCTCTACCCAGGTGTACCACGTATCACGCTGACACAAATCGAACCAAACATCCCTTTTACGGTAAGCGATGAGAACCAACACCAGGTTTCTGTGCTCCCCATGCTGATTATGCACGGGAAGATGCCGATCCTTGGTTACCGCATCGGGAAAATGGCTTGGATCACCGACATGCTAACGATGCCTGAAGAGAATTATGAGCTATTGAAGGACTTGGATGTGCTGGTAGTCAATGCCTTGCACCGTAAACCACATCCATCGCACCAAAATCTTGAGGAAGCACTTGTCACGGCTACACGTATCCAAGCAAAGGAGACGTATTTTGTGCACATGAGCCATAAGATGGGCTTACACAAAGAGATTGTGAACGAACTGCCGCCGCATGTGCATTTCGCTTACGATGGTTTGAGCCTCACCATTTAAGTTTATTTATTCAAATGTGGTTTGAGGGAATACTTGCAGATGCCGTTCAAGCCACAAATCTCGCATTTCGGTTTTCTTGACTGACAGGTATAGCGACCATGCAAGATGAGCCAATGGTGTGCTCGTGCCACGACCTCCTTAGGCAAGTTTTTCTCAAGATGTTTCTCGGTAGCCAATGGCGTGGTGCACGATTCTGGCACCAAGCCGATGCGATGACTCACCCTGAACACATGAGTATCGACCGGCATGACAGCTTGATTGAATACCACACTCAACATCACGTTGGCTGTCTTCCGCCCCACTCCAGGCAATTTCACCAGATCGTCAAGATTATCAGGCACCTCGCTATGGAAATCGTTCACCAACATCTTCGCCATCTCTACCAAATGCTTTGCCTTACTGTTGGGATAGCTCACACTACGAATATATTCGTACACCACTTCGGGGGTTGTGGCAGCCAAAGCCTCAGGTGTAGGGAAATCACGGTAAAGAGGAGGCGTAATCATGTTCACTCGCTTGTCAGTACACTGAGCGCTCAGGATAACCGCAACAATCAACTCGTACGGATTATTGAAATGAAGTTCGGTTGCTGCCAACGGAATGGCCTCCTGAAAGTATGATATCGTTCGATTATAGAGTTCTTTCTTTGTCATGACGGATATATATTCTTTTTTTCTTTCACAAAAATAACACAAACAAAATAAATTTGTATATTTGCACCCGAAAAATGTATGAAGCCGTGAATAGCGGTCGTGTAATCCAGATTAACCACGTAAAAAACAGGAGATATGAAAAAGAAAACAGTTTCTGTAACGTTCATGTTGCTGTGCATCGTCTTTTGCACATGCCTTATCACATCAAACTTCTTAGAGACCAAGGTCATTCAATTAGGTTTTGTCACCTTCACTTCAGGTATGTTGGTATTCCCAATATCCTACATCATCAACGACTGTATCGCTGAAGTATGGGGATTCCGTCGTACACGTTTTGTCATTTGGCTTGGTTTCATGCTCAACTTCTTTGCTGTAGGCGTCGGTCAGATTGCCGTTATTATCCCTGCAGCCCCATTCTGGGAAGGTGAAGAAGCGTTCAACTTTGTCTTCGGACTTGCTCCGCGTGTGACGATTGCCAGTTTCCTGGCTTTCATCTTTGGTTCGTTCGTGAATGCTTACGTCATGAGTAAGATGAAACTACAGTCGAAAGGAAAACATTTCTCGTTGCGTGCCATCGTTTCTACCTTGGCTGGTGAAGGAATCGATTCATTGATCTTCTTCCCTATCGCTTTTGCAGGACTGATGCCACCGACTGAACTTGTAAAGATGATGTGTATCCAGATGATACTGAAGACTTTATACGAAGTACTCGTGTTACCGATAACCATCCGCGTAGTCAAGTATGTGAAGAAGTTCGAGGGTATCGACACTTACGACAAGCAAATATCTTATAACATCTTTAAAATAGACGATTTCTAATATGATGATGAACGAAGATGCATTGGTAGTGTTCAGTGGTGGACAAGACTCTACGACATGTCTGTTTTGGGCAAAGAAACATTTCCGAAAAGTATATGCTATCACGTTTATCTACGGTCAAAAGCATGTACGTGAGGTGGAGTTGGCGCGTGCCATCGCTCAGAAAGCGGATGTGGAAATCAACGTGATGAATGTTCCGTTGATCGGCTCACTGGGAAGTAATTCCTTGACCGACAATTCCATCGAGATGGACAATGAAAAGCCATCCGATTCCTATCCAAACACGTTTGTTCCTGGAAGAAACCTTTTCTTTCTAAGCATAGCTGCTGTTTATGCGCGCGAGAAAGGAATCCGTCATATCATCACCGGCGTATCACAAACCGACTATAGTGGCTATCCAGACTGTCGTGACGCGTTTATTAAGTCGCTCAACGTTACGTTGAACCTTGCGATGGATGATCAGTTCATCCTACATACCCCGCTGATGTGGTTAGATAAGGCTCAGACATGGGAACTGGCTGACCAATTAGGCGTTCTCGACCTGGTACGTAATGAAACTTTGACCTGCTACAACGGCATTCCGGGTGACGGATGCGGACACTGTCCCGCTTGTACCCTACGCCGTCAGGGATTGGAAACTTATCTGAAATTGAAAGAAGAAAGAGAAATAAATCAATAATATGGAACGAAAAGACGAACTCACCCTGCTGGGAAAGAAGACTGAGTATAAGACCGATTATGCTCCCGAGGTTTTGGAGTGTTTCATGAACAAACATCCCGAAAATGATTACTGGGTACGCTTCAACTGTCCGGAGTTCACCAGCCTTTGCCCCATCACCGGACAGCCAGATTTTGCTGAAATACGCATCTCATACCTTCCCGACCAACGGATGGTGGAGAGCAAGAGTTTGAAACTGTATCTTTTCAGCTTCCGCAATCACGGCGACTTCCATGAGGATTGCGTAAACATCATCATGAAAGACTTGATCAAGCTAATGGATCCGAAGTATATCGAGGTTACAGGTATCTACACTCCACGTGGAGGTATCTCTATTTATCCGTATTGTAACTACGGTCGTCCTGGAACAAAGTATGAACAGTTGGCTGAATTCAGGATGCAGCACCACGACATGAACATTTAAGGCTATTTAATGACCTTCATCTGACAATGTTTACAGTCGAATTCTAACTGGAAACGCTGTCCGTCGGTGCCGACAAGGTAATAAGGTTCCTGATAAGGAGAACGTCCTTTCTGATGGATGGGACACCACCCCATACTGAAGCGAATACAATGCTTGCAAAACATGACAGGCACATGCATAGGCTCCTGCTTTTCGAAAGCGGGAGCTATTTTTTTTACCCCATGGCGCTCGTAAAACGTATATGCTTTATCATTCATCACATTTCCTAAGTACGTTAACTCGCTGGTAACGAAGGGTATGGCCGACTTTTTAAGGGTACATCGCTCCTGCGGATAAGTTATACGACGGGCCGATAAGAGTTTCTCAATGGCATTCCGACGCAATTCCGCTATCTGGGATGAAGGAATAAAGTAATTATCCGAAAGTCGGATATCGATTTTCCTTACTTCAAACGGGGTGTTCCCCAGTTTCGATAATTGTTTTCGCAGATTCTCTATTTGAGGAGTACGTGCTTGCTCTTTCGGTTGTTCCAATCTCACACACACCATCGTACCATCCTCGTCAGTCAGTTCAAGAGCAAAGCCTTGTTGGCAATCATACAGACATAAATCAACGCCTAATTTACGCTCTGCAGAGGATTTGGCGAGCATCTTCTCGAATTCCTGATCAAAGTTGCGGAATAATCGGGTACGAGGCTTTATCTTCGGCATTTCCTGTGGGAAAATCTTGTTCTCATTCACTTTGTTGACACGGAATCCATGCAGTGATCCACTCTCATCAAGGAAACAAGCACCATCTCCGTTATTGAAATGCTTCACACCTGCTACGGTCAGATAATTCCCTTTGACCTCTTTCACCTGTCCCATCTCCTCGCCCATCGACTTAGGAGTGTCCATAAAGCTGACGTTATCGTGAACGCGTCGTTCTTTGGAAAGATTCTCCTGACGACCAAACAAAAAATAATGAGTAAATCCACGACTGAAGCTCTTATCCAGTTGAGGTCGGAAGGACAGATGAGATATTCCGGAAGAAGACCTTACATATTCCTTTCTGCGAGCAAAGATCTCGTCCAGACAAAGACGATAAAACGCAGTCACGTTCTTCACATATCCCACATCTTTCAGTCGGCCCTCAATCTTCAAAGAAGAGACACCTGCATCCAGCAAATCCTCAAGACATTCGCTTTGATTCAAGTCGCGCATCGATAGTAGATGTTTCTGCCGAACAATCACCTTACCTGTGGCATCCTCTAAGTTGAATGGCAGTCGACAGAACTGAGCACATTCTCCACGATTCGCACTTCGACCGAAACAAGCCTGACTTACGTAACACTGTCCGCTAAAACTTACGCATAATGCTCCATGGATGAAGGCCTCGAGCTGAATATCTGGAACTTCTTCATGAATCTTACGGATTTCCTTTAACGATAGTTCACGTGCCAATACACTTTGCTGGAAGCCGACTTGCTGTTCAAACCTGACCTTCTCGACGGTACGATTATCCATCTGGGTACTGGAATGTAATGGAATCGGTGGCAGATCCATCTCCAACAGCGCCATATCCTGAACGATTAGGGCGTCCACTCCCATCCGATACAGTTCGACAATCATCCGACGGGTGTTTTCCAACTCTTCGTTCTTGAGAATAGTGTTCACAGTGACATACACTTTGGCACGGAAAAGATGGGCATACTGCACCAGTTCGGCGATATCGGCCAAAGAGTTACCAGCAGCAGCACGCGCCCCAAAAGAAGGACCACCAATATATACGGCATCTGCACCATGGTCTATGGCAGCCATGCCACATTCCAGGTTCTTTGCAGGAGAGAGTAGTTCGATACGACGTTGATTCATGATCTACGGATGCAGATGAACATGTTGGTATACGTAATAGTTCAACCAATTGGAGAACAAGAGCGAGGAATGTGCCCGCCATCTCACCACGGGCTCGTTCTTCGGGTCATCATCACGATAGTAATGCATCGGCATTTCGATAGGCAATCCCTTTCTGATATCGCGCTTATATTCCGTATCCAATCGGTATGGCTCATATTCGGAATGACCGGTCACATAAATCTCCTTCCCTTCGCCCGACATAGCCATATAAACGCCTGAATAATCACTCTCAGCCAACAGTTCCAGACCATTTGCCTTGAGGATATCTTCACGGCGGACCTCCGCATGACGGCTGTGAGGAACAAAGAACTCATCGTCGAAACCTTGGAAGATAGGCAAACCTTTTACGAGCAAATGATGCGGGAAGACACCGAACATCTTCTTGGGCAACAGATATTTCGGTACCTGATAAAAGTGAAACATCGCTGCCTGAGCTGCCCAACATATATATAAGGTAGAGTTTACATGCTCATGCGCCCAGTTGAAGACCTCGGTTAACTCCTGCCAATAATCCACCACACTGAAATCAAGATGTTCCAAAGGAGCACCCGTCACGATCAATCCATCGAAATGCTCGTTCCTCTGCACATCGAAATACTCGTAATACTTATCCATGTGCTCTTTTGGAGCATTTTTTGAGATGTGCGACCGCAATTTCATCCATTTTATCTCCACATTAAGCGGAGAGTTGGCGAGCAAGCGAATATAATCAGCCTCAGCTGATATCTTCATCGGCATCAAATTTAGGATGGCAATACGAACCTGAACCTCTTCCTTTTTAATTTCAGGAAGGACAAGCTTATCGTTCTCGAGCAATCCCAAAGCGGGGAAATTATATGGAATCAGTAATGGCATAGTTTAATCATTAGTAAAAGGGGAAAACTGAATCAATTCATTTTTGTTCCCTTGAACAGTTCAACATTAGGCGAAAGCGTCAGTTCTTTACCGCTGACAACCTTTACATTCTTGAGGACAACCTCTTCGGTTGATACATAAGGCAACAGATCTGGCTCAGTGGCATCACGATTGAATGTGCCAAATACGGTTGGTCCTGTATAGTCCTCATTTTTAATATTCGAATCGTCAATGGTAAGATTCTCAACAATGACGCGTTTTGGCAGATGACAGATATAACCGAAGTCATGATGGCCGGCATTCGATCCTGAGACAAGTGTTAGCGTTTTCTCGTCCCTGACAGGTTTCATCGTACAATTTCGGAAGATGACCTCACCATCCCATGTGCTACCATAGTCATCGCGCAGCCATAAGAACGTATTGCGGTGCATCTCACAGTTTTCCATCAGCATTGTACCGAAGCCCACAGCCTGGACACCCATATAACCGAAAACACAATTGGTGAGTTTCACGTTGGCTACACCCATATGAGCATCAAAACGAGAGATGACCATGTCGTCCATACGAAGATTCTTGCAGAAATTCGAAGCAAAAAGTCCCCAATAATCACTATTGTCGATATCGATGGTCTGTCGGCCATGTTCGAAAAGGATATTCACACAGTTTCCTGCAACCATATCATAGGATCCCATCGAAACAGGCTTACCAGCGCTACCAATGGTACGGTAAGTCTTATGTGGTGTAAGCAAACAGCCCGTTACTACCGCATCGGCACAGAAACTGAAGCTAAGGAAACCGCTATATGGTGCACCGTGATCCATCTCTCCTTCGACATAATGGGTAATATTCTCCACCCTGACATTCGAACGATTGATGATAAAACCACGACCACGATACTTATACTCCGATGCGGCCTGGTTTGCGATGGTGGTAAAAATGCCACCCTTGATAGTCAGCGTCTTCTCATCGATAGGATAAGCCTTCATCGTGGTGATCTCATCATAATCCCATGTGATTGGTGTGCTGCTGTCCACATCACCGTTCTTATCAACGATAAGCACTTCCTTCAATGGCGTACCGTTATTTTGGTTTAATCCGTAACGTATATAAACACTTTTGTTCTTATTCTCTACAAAAACCAGACTTCTTGCTGGCAGTTCAACACCAATGTTTTTCTGTTCTTTTTGCAATTTGGATACACCTGTAATATCTACCGGCTTCTGAGTAGATTCCACTCTGAAAATATTAGCCGTATAGGTATCAGTTTCCACATCATTGATAATGAATTTTGCCTTTCCAAAGTCCACATCCGTCTGTATAACAGCCACTTTATCGCCCTTTCCGATATAATAAGTCTTGCCATCTTTGGCACGAACAGGAAGGCCTAACTCATTTGCTGCATCATGAGCAGCGATAATAGCCATCTGATCATCATGTACACCATCACCTACAGCACCATATTCTTCGTATGTAACGTATTTCTTGTCGCACGAAGTTGTTAACGAAATGGTTAACAAGCAACTGAGGATCATGAAAAACAATCCACTTTTTCTTTTATTTTTCATCATTATTGGCTTTTTTCTTATCATACAAAAATAGAACAATAATCCTTATCCACCAAATGAGAATGAATATTTTCGTGCCCACCTGAATAGGAAGAAATCACAATTCTATTGTTAGAAAAAAATATCAGCACGTTAAAACCTGCTGATATTCTAGGGAGCGGTAAGCGGGACTCGAACCCGTGACCCTCGGCTTGGGAAGCCAATACTCTACCAACTGAGCTATTACCGCATCACTTTAAAGACTTGGCAAAGATACAAATCTTATCTGGGATTCAAAATAAAACAATTCATTTTTATTCATCATTCTTTTTAATTGGCACAATAATTGTGAGATTAGAAGAGGTTCATTATCTTTGTTAGAAACATAGTACTCATGGGAAACAATCAATTACTAGTATATAAAGCGTCCGCTGGATCAGGTAAGACCTTTACCTTAGCAACAGAGTACATCCAACTACTCATCCATAATCCACGGGCATACCGAGAAATTCTTGCTGTAACCTTTACCAACAAGGCAACAGCCGAGATGAAAGAACGTATCTTAGGTCAACTGAACGGCATTGCCATTCATGATGCTGCTTCCGACGCATACCTGAATGTCATCAAGGAAAGAACAGGAATGGATGAAGAAACCATCCGTGAGAGAGCACAGGAAGCACTGAACCTTATCATACATGATTATAACCGCTTTCGTATCGTCACCATCGACTCCTTCTTCCAGTCCATCATCAAAAATCTGGCAAGAGAACTGAGTCTCGGCGCCAACCTCAACATCGAGCTGAATAATGAGGAGGCTTTGAGCGAAGCTGTCGACACCATCATTGCCAATCTTCATCAGGAAGAAAGCAAAACCATGTTGAAATGGATTCTGAGCTACATTGAGGAAAGGATGAACGAAGGTGAAAAGTGGAATGTTACTAAGCAGATAAAGACGTTCGGCAAGAAAATCTTCGATGAGACATTTGTCGAAAAAGGCGACCTACTCCGCAAAGAACTGGAGAATCCAAAGAATATCACCGAATTCAAAAAGGAATTGAAAGCAATCTGCGACGAGCAACATAAAATAATGAAAGCTCAAGCGGAAAAATTCTATAAAATTCTTGAAAAGAATGGTCTGGAAATTAGTGATTTATTCAACGGGAAAAAAGGTATTGCAAGTTATTTCAACAAATTGACGAAAGAGGACTATGCAAATAAAAACCGCAACAGTACAGTGGAGGATCATCTAAATGATTCTTCCAAATGGGCAGCAAAGACTTCAAAACGCAGAAATGAAATCATTGCGTTAGCCGAAAGCACTCTTCAACCACTATTGGCAGAAACCGAACAACTTCGTCAGAAAGCAAATATCATTGTCAATACCTGTAATCTTTCGACGATGCATATCAACAACCTTCAACTGCTGTCGGCCATTGATGAGGAACTGCACGAAGAGAACAAACAGAAGAACCGTTTTATCTTGTCGGATACCAATGCTTTGCTGCATCAT
>CAMVLL010000098.1 GCA_947168315.1 uncultured Bacteroidota bacterium
CCGGGGTTGTTTGATTAATATTTAACTCGTCCCAATTTTAACGGGACACTAATGAAATAATATATGAAATCACAATAATAGCTTCTTGTATTTTTCTCAACATTACCAACAAAACATATCAATTCCCACTGACTTTCAGCAGTATTGCCAATTGTCAGTGGGCTTATTGTTCCCAAAATGAGAACGATAAATAATAATCAGAATATTTGTTCTTGTGCTTTTACAAATTACAGCAAGTAATTGTAATATCGTATCATAACATTGATTATTCAAAGATATAACATTTCAAAAGTCCAATGTACGATCTTATAGGACCTCTGTCAAATTCTAGCCTTTTTGTATCAGGAAATATGGAAGGTAAAATTAAGATAGTATGGTATTTTTATCATTTTTTCAAGAAATTGCTGCTAGTTCCATTTTTATTCTTGTAATTTTTTACGCATTATTCTATCTAGAATTTCCATTGTACTTCCTTCTGTACTGACTCCAGCTTCCTTTGCTTGCTGTACTACTCTGGCATGCTGCATTCTATCTAGAATTTCCATTGTACTTCCTTCTGTACTGACGCCAGCTTCCTTTGCTTGCTGTACTACTCTGGCATGCTGCATTCTATCTAGAATTTCCATTGTACTTCCTTCTGTGCTGACTCCAGCTTCCTTTGCTTGTTGAACTACTCTTGCATGCTGCATTCTATCCAGAATTTCCATTGTACTTCCTTCTGTACTGACGCCAGCTTCCTTTGCTTGTTGTACTACTCTGGCATGCTGACGTCTATCCAGGATCTCAGAAGTTGATAATTCTTCTTTCTTCTCTGTAGGTTGAGATTGGGTAATTGTTTCTTTTTTTTCAAGAATCCTATCTTTAACATCAACACCAGGCACAGACTGTGGGGTAGGCTGTGTTTTTGCTTGCTCCAATTGTTTGGGGGATGTGGTTTGCTCTTTTACTCGATTATTCGTATCCTTTTGTTTGGCGGTTCCCTTACTCTTAAGAACGGTTTTGGATGATTGCTTGTCGGATGTTGTATCCTCCGTATCCTTTTGTGTCTCAACCATCTCAACAGTTTTCTCCTCTGTACGGTTACTCTTTTGATATTTATCAAGTCCGATCATAAAAGCAACGAACAACAAAAAGAGAAATAGCACGTACTTCACCTTAAAAGGTTTTTCTTTAGGCCATCGAGATTGATTTTCATCCCCAAGAATACTATTTGGATTATTCTCGTAGTGGTAATTATTAGGATTTACTTCACTGCTAACTGAATAATTTGGATTTTCATTAACTGGTTCTGAATAAAAGCCATGACGTTTTCGATGACAGTCCTCACAAAGTACGATTAGTTCCTCTGGCTTATACGACCATGGATTGGCATCACGATAAACGAGATGATGAACTTGAAGCTTATTCCTCTCATTGGGAAATTGACGTCCACAATCCTCGCAAGTGAAATTACGTTCCTTGATCAATGAATAGGAATATCCTTTCCAATAATCTGATTGCAATAATTTTTCGTATTCTTCCTTGGTCATTTGGCTGATTAATATGAGGTTGTATATCTTATCTTTTAAATACAAATATAATAATTATATATGTTCTTTCCAACTTTATGCATTTATTATTTGCATTACTTCTTTCACGCCTTCAGCGTTATATATGGATGTGTACATTATCAGGGGTTACGCTTCGCTTACCCCTGCCTGTATACTTTTAGGCCTTCGGCTTTCCTCTATCTTCATCGGACTTAGACAAGCTGAGCACCTTCAGGAAATGGATTTTTATGTTTCGTATTCGTATTTTTCATTTTCTTCTTCCAGCTTTTGTTTTCCGTTGTCGAGTTTTTATGGTGAAACATCAAGTTCTTGAAGCCAAACATCGAGTTTTTGAAACCCTTGGTTCGCTTAAACCTGATGGTTTTACTCTATTGAGATAAAAATTAAAAAAATCACGTACGCGCGATTAACTAACATGTTTAACTTTTAAATATTATATATATTATATATTATATATATTATATATTTATTAAAGATGTGTAAGATGTAAAAAATATCGAAAAACTGACACAATTTTTGAACCTGTATGTGAACTAAAGTTTATTAGACTAAATATAAACGATATTAAGTCAGATACTTACGATTGCCAATTATTGTACAAAAATTCTACAATCGTTGAACTAAAAAATCTTATCGGATATAATGTACTGAAAACCAATCAATTATAATTATTACAACAAAGAATCTATTTAATATTTATGATTGTAGTATATGCAATTTTTGTAGCAGCGTGTAGTTATATATTGGAAAGAAAACAAAAAAGGGGCCTGCCGTGAGGCCCGCCCCTTTTGTTTATTGCAAGATAATTTTTGCTATTGTCTTATTTATTCAACCAAGCTTTGACATCCTCAACAGTTGCTTTGTTCAATAACTTGGCATCTACCCACTGAAGGGCGGGATAGGCTTTCTTCAACTCTGAATAAGCGTTCGTGATTTCACTGCTGCCCGAAGTAGCAAACACGCAGATCTTCTTGTCGGCGAGGTTGTAATGCTCGATAAACGTGTTGATGATCGTTGGAGCCTTGTCCCACCAGATAGGGAAACCGATGAATACTACGTCATAATCGTTCAAGTCGGCCTTCATATCCGTCATGGCTGGACGAGATGTCGGGTCATTCATCTCAATGGTAGAACGAGACTTATCGTTCGTCCAATCCAGATCCTCCGGAGTGTAAGGCTGTTCCGGACAGATGGCGAACAGCTCACCGCCTGTAACCTCTGAAATCATCGCAGCAACATGTTGGGTAGTACCCGTCGCTGAGAAATAAGCGACTAATGTCTTTGGCGCTTTCTCTTCTTTTACTTCTTCTTTCTTTGCCTTAGTGGCACACGCACACATGCCCATAAGAACCAAACCACATAAAACTAAACTAATCTTTTTCATCTTTTCTCATTTAATGTTTTTGCGAAAATACAAAATAGTATTCATAATCGGAGGATTTTTCTTTATTTTTGTGTCCCATAAATGAAGCGTATGAACGTAAGAGATATCGATGTGCTTATCCTGGATTTTGATGGTACCCTGGCGGATACGCGTCAGTGTATCATTCAATGTACGAACGCCACACTCTATGATATGGGCTTCGATGTCGTCGAGGAGGAACAGATCGTTGCGTGTATCGGCTTACCGTTGCGGGAGGTCTTTGTCCGTGCGGGAAAAGTGACCGACCCATCCATGGTTCAAGCCTGCACAGAAAGATACCGTATGCTTTTCCCCGATATCGCCAGTCGATCCGCGATGCTCTTCCCTCAAGTCAAAGAGTCTATGGCTGAACTTTGTAAGCGTGGGAAAAGACTGACCATTGCGACAAGTCGGGGTAGGGAATCGCTGCTGCCGATGATCGAACGTTTCGATATCGCTCCCTATATCTCGTATATCGTTGCGGAGGAAGATGTGGAGAAGAAGAAACCGCATCCAGACATGGTGTTGAGAACATTGGACGACTTGCGTCTGAGACCGGAACAGGTGCTTGTCGTGGGGGATACGGTGTTCGATATCGCCATGGGACAAGGCGCTGGATGCCGTACTTGTGGGGTGACGTATGGCAATCAGTCAAGGTCACAACTTGAAAAGCAGAAACCAGACCTGATCATTGATAGCTTTCAACAACTCGTTGAGCTGATCTCATAAAAAAAGGATATGAACTTCATCATATCCTTTATCTTTTATTTGCCTAAATTTTTTTTAGATAATGCCGTGTGCGCTGACATTCTTGTCGATACGGCCAATCAGTCCTTGAAGGACATTTCCAGGACCACATTCTGTAAAGTCGTCGGCACCATCAGCGATCATGTGCTCAACGGTCTGAGTCCAACGTACGGAAGAGGTGAGCTGAGCGATCAGATTCTGCTTGATATTAGCAGGATCGGTGTGAGGCATTGCGTCAACGTTCTGGTAAACCGGACATTTCGGAGTCTGGAACTCAGTGGTTTCAATGGCTGCTGCCAGTTCCTCTTTGGCTGGTTGCATCAACGGAGAGTGGAACGCACCGCCCACTTTCAGCGGTAAGGCACGTTTAGCACCCGCAGCCTTCAACGCGTCGCAAGCTTTCTGAATACCTTCCATCGTACCGCTGATAACCACCTGACCGTTGCAGTTGTAGTTGGCAGGAACAACCACGTCACCACCATCCATAATCTCTTGACAAATCTTCTCGATGGTCTCATTCGGCAAGCCGATAATGGCAGCCATGGTAGAAGGAGCAGCCTCGCAAGCTTTCTGCATAGCCATCGCACGTGCATAAACCAACTTCAATCCATCTTCGAACGACAAAGCTCCGGCAGCGACCAATGCAGAGAACTCACCTAATGAATGGCCAGCGGTCATCTCCGGCTGGAATGCTTCACCCATGCAAAGAGCAGAGATTACAGAATGTAAGAACACAGCTGGCTGTGTTACCTTTGTCTGACGTAAGTCCTCGTCAGTTCCGCTAAACATGATGTCGGTAATGCGATATCCTAATATTTCGTTTGCTTTTTCAAAGAGCTCTTTTGCCAGCGGATTGTTCTCATAAAGATCTTTTCCCATACCTGAGAATTGAGCTCCTTGTCCAGGAAATACAAATGCTTTCATATCCAATAACTTATTCTTTTAAAATTTTCCGCGAATTTACAACAAATCAAAAGGTTTACCAAATTATTCTATCTTGAATGGATAAAAATAAGTTTACTCTATGATTATTCACATTGATTAACAGTTGCAAATCCTTTTATTTATTCAGATAGCGATGTTGGATAAAGCGCAACTCATTTTCCAGCATTTCAAGTTTCGGCATGCTGAACCCTGCGTTACGTGCTTCCTCGATAGGTTTTGTGTAGAGATAGTCGATCTCCATCGGACGTTGGAAGTCGAAATCCAGTTTCATGCTTGGCGAATACGGCACCATCTCGCGTGTCATCTGAATCATTTTATCAGCGAATGCCTCATGCATATTCTGAACACCTAAATGTTGAGCGGCATGGATCACCTCCAGCATCTGGTCGTGAATGAGTCGTTCGGTGGAAGGATGGGACAGGAGCTGGTCGGTCGTGGTGTTGAGTGCCACCGTCATCCCGTTGAATGGCATGTTCCAAACAGCTTTCTTCCATCGTGCCTCCCGATATTCTACAAGGGCGGCCTTGACACCGGCTTGCAGGAAGTCGTCCCTCACAGCCAGTACCTTCTCTTCCTGCTTGCAAGAATAATTGCCGATGTTGATGCTGCCGTAACACTCGTGTCGGATAACTCCCGGCTCGGTCTTTGACGAACAGATAAATGCCAGTCCGGCCGCAATCTGGAGGTGCGGAAACATCGCTTGGAGGTCTTCTTCCAGTCCGATACCGTTCTGAATCAGGACGACGAGCGTATCTTCTTTCAGCAAAGGAGGGAGCAGATGGGACAGCAAACCGTTGTTGACTGATTTCAATCCCACCAAAACGACGTCGCATACAGGCATATCTTTCGTATCAGGATAGGCCTGAACAGGGTTCAGGGAGAAATCGCCATCGCATGAATGAACATGCAGACCATGCTCGCGCACATACTCGTAATCCTTATGAAGAAGGAAGTGGACATCCTTTCCACTATGAGCCAATTTGGATCCATAATATCCGCCAATGGCACCAGTACCAATAATTCCGTATCTCATATTTCGCATGTTTTTACGAGGTACAAAGTTAATCAATCGTTCTATTTTTTTATGCGAAATAGTGGGATTATTGCGCTTTTTTTATTATCTTTGAAGTAGAATATAGATGTAAAATTGCGTTGAATGTTAAAGACACTATATAACCTCATCGGGGAGTTCAAACGGGCTACGCTGATCGCTCCAATCTTTACCGCATTGGAGGTGGTAATGGGCGTGTTGATTCCCTATGTGACCGCTGCGATTATCGATAAGGGTATCATGGCGGGTGATATTCAGAGGATTTACTACTACGGTGCCATCATGGTGGGATTGGCACTGATCAGTCTGTACGCCGGGATTACCTCCGGGAAATACTCCGCTTATGCCGCGACAGGATTCGCGTATAATCTCCGTGACGCGATGTACAAGCATGTACAGACTTTTTCTTTTTCGAATATAGACAAGTTCAGTACGGCGGGACTGATTACGCGAATGACGACGGATGTGTCAAATCTTCAAAACGCTTTCCAGCAGATCATTCGAGTGATGGTCCGTGCTCCGTTGATGTTGATCTCCTGTTTCAGCATGAGCGTTTTCATCAATGCCAAACTGAGCCTTATCTTCGTCTCGGCTATGGTCATCCTGGGCGTGCTGTTGTTCCTGATCGTCAGCCGGACTATGAAGTTGTTCTCGCAGGTCTTCCAACGTTACGATGACTTGAACTCCAGCGTGCAGGAGAATATTGCCGGCATCCGCGTGGTGAAGTCGTTTGTCCGGGAGAGCTACGAGAAGAAGAAATTCTCGAAGGCAGCGACCAACCTGTACAATCTGTTCGTAAAGGCAGAGAGCCTGTTGGCCTTTAACAATCCGGTGATGAACTTAGTGGTTTACGGGTGTATCATTCTCTTGTCGTGGTTTGGTGCAAAGTTGATCGTGGCGGATGAACTGACGACAGGTGAGCTGACTTCCTTGCTGGCATATGTGATGAACATCTCCATGTCGTTGATGATGCTCTCGATGATCTTTGTGATGCTGACCATGAGTACGGCCAGCGCAAAGCGTATCTTTGAGGTGCTTTCTGAAAAGCCAAGCATTATGGACCCGGAGCATCCGGTGATGGAGGTGACCGACGGAGAGATCTCTTTTGAGCATGTGAGCTTTGCATACGAGAATGGTACCGGTGAGAACGCCTTGAACGATATATCCTTGCATATCAAGTCGGGTGAGACCATCGGCATTATCGGTGGTACGGGTTCGGGTAAGTCGAGCTTGGTAAACCTGATCAGTAGGTTGTATGATGTGAAAGACGGCGTGCTCCGCGTGGGTGGGAGAGATGTCCGTTCGTATGACTTGGAGACGTTACGGAATAGCGTATCTGTTGTATTGCAGAAGAATATCCTCTTTTCGGGTACGATCCTTGACAACCTGCGTTGGGGAAAGGAAGACGCCACGGAGGAGGAGTGCCGGGAAGCCTGTCGAATAGCTTGTGCGGATGAGTTTATCGAGCAGTTCCCACAAGGGTATCACACTCGCATCGAACAGGGTGGAACGAATGTGTCCGGAGGTCAGAAACAACGTCTTTGTCTGGCACGCGCTTTGTTGAAGAAGCCGAAGATATTGATACTCGATGACTCTACCAGTGCGGTGGATACGGCAACGGACGCGAAGATCCGTACGGCTTTTGCCTCTGCTATCCCCAATACGACCAAACTGATCATCTCACAACGTATCCTGAGCATGCAGAACGCCGACCGTATCCTGGTACTCGACCATGGACAGGTAAGCGGATTTGATACGCATGCCAACCTGTTACGCACCAATCAAATCTATCAAGAGATCTACCGTATGCAGACCGAAAGCAGTGACGGTGACTTTGATGAATCGAAGGAAGGAGGAGTAACGGCATGAAAACGAATATACCTTCAGGAAGACACGGACATGTGCCAAGAGCCAACGTCAAGCTGAGAAAAGGATCGGTAAAGCGGATCTATCAGTACATCTTCAAGCATTATAAGTTCGTATGTTTGCTTGTGGCAATCTGTATCCTGATCTCATCTGTCACCTCTGTGATCTCTACGCTCTTTACCAAGGAACTGATAGATAAGTATATCCTGCCTTTGACACAAAGCGCTGTTCCCGATTTCCAACCATTGGCAAAGGCATTGTTCGTCTTGGCAGTGGTGTTAATCGTGGGAATCATCTGTTCATATACCTACAACCGATTGATGATCAACGTGAGCCAGGGCTCGTTGAAACGGATGCGTATCGACGTGTTCTCGCACATGGAGTCGTTGCCTATCAAATACTTTGATACGCATGCTCACGGCGATATCATGTCGGTCTATACGAACGATATTGATACCTTGCGCCAGATGATTGGATCGAGCCTCCCGCAGGTGTTCAGCTCGGTCATCAGCTTGGTGGTTACGTTTGTCAGCATGGTCGTGCTGAGCATCCCTTTGACTATCATCGCCATCGTGATGTCGATCATCATGGCTTATACCACGACAAGTCTGGGAAAACGTTCAGCCTCTTATTTCTCTGCCCAGCAAAAGAGTCTGGGTGCCATGAACGGGTATATAGAGGAGATGATGACAGGTCAGAAGGTGGTCAAGGTGTTCTGCCATGAGGATGAGTGCATCGAGGAGTTTGAGAAGCTGAACGATTCCTTGCGTGAGAACGCTTATAATGCCAATCGGGTGGCCAACATCGTGATGCCGGTGAATGGCAACCTTTCCAACTTCTGTTACGTGCTGATCGCGGTATTGGGCTCATTGATGTCCCTGTCGGGAATGATTGATCTGTCCATCGGTACGTTAGTAGCATTCCTGTCGTTGAGCAAGAGTTTCTCACGCCCGATAGCACAAGTCAGCAATCAAATCAACAGTATCATCATGGCTATTGCCGGCTCGGAGCGTGTGTTCGACCTGTTGGATGAGCAACCGGAGGTGGATAAGGGCATGGTGACATTCGTCAACGCGAAGGAGAGCGAGGACGGTACTTTGTATCCGACCAACGAACGGACAGGGAAATGGGCCTGGAAGCGCCTGATGATGAACGGACAATACTTATATACGCCTGTCGAGGGAGCGGTAGTCTTCAACGATGTGGATTTCTCATACAACCCCGACAAACAAGTGCTGTTCGATATCATGATCGATGCCAAGCCGAACCAGAAGATAGCCTTCGTCGGCGGAACGGGAGCCGGAAAGACGACCATCACCAATCTGATTAACCGTTTCTATGACATCCAGGATGGTAAGGTGCAGTATGATGGGGTCAATATAAACTATATTTGTAAGGCCGACTTACGGCGTAGCTTGGGTATTGTCTTGCAAGAGACACATCTGTTCACTGGTACGGTGATGGACAATATCCGATATGGACGGTTGGATGCTACCGACGAGGAATGTATCGAGGCGGCCAAACTGGTGTATGCCGACAGCTTTATCCGACGTCTGCAAGACGGATATCAAACAGTATTGTCGGGTGATGGGGCCAACCTCAGTCAGGGTGAACGGCAGTTGCTCTCGATTGCCAGAGCTGCCGTAGCCGATCCGCCAGTCCTGATCCTCGACGAGGCAACATCGTCGATTGATACGCGTACGGAGAAGCTCGTACAACAGGGCATGGACTCCCTAATGAAGGGTCGGACAACCTTTGTCATCGCTCACCGACTGTCAACGGTACGTAACGCGGATTCGATCATGGTTCTCGAAAAAGGTAGGATCATCGAGCGAGGAACGCACGAGGAGCTGATTCAACTGAAAGGAAAATATTATCAACTATATACTGGTAATTTCATACAAAACTAAAAAGGAAATAGTATGGAAGGAGATTATACATTCAATGGAAAATATAACGGCACCGTTCATCTGGACTACTTGCCTTGCATGAATTATGCGATGTTCCATAACCACTATGAATCATTTGATTCCTGCGAGCTCCAGAATAATGATGACTTCGATTGGAATCATGTGAAATTAACGATTGGGGG
>CAMVLL010000099.1 GCA_947168315.1 uncultured Bacteroidota bacterium
GGATTTGGATTGGAGCGATCAGCTTGTGAAAGCAAGCTGATTCGCTCCAATTTTTTTATTGATATTTGAACGATTGATTACTAAAGAATTGTAACCGAATAATTTGGGAAACTGAAATATCGTTCTTATATTTGTTCTATGAAAAAGATGAGTTGGGTATTAGTTTTAGCGCTTGCTCTTATTCCGCTATGGAATGCGCAAGCTCAGAAGGTTCAGTTGCCGAAAGGTAAAAAAGCTGCCATTGTACTGACCTATGATGACGGCTTGCACTCACAGTTGGAACATGTCGTTCCGGTTCTCGATAAATACAAGATGAAAGGTACATTCTTCCTATGGGCTGGTATGGTTCAACAGGAGGATATTCCTGCTTGGCGTAAGGTGAACAAGAAAGGCCACGAACTGGGCAATCATAGTATTTATCATCCTTGCAATGCGGGCATCGATCCAGATACGGCTTCTGGAAAGTGTGGTTCACTGGAATGTTATACCATTAAAGAAATGTTGGAGGAGATACGTGTCATGAACCTTTTCTTGAAGGCAATTGATGGGAAAGATATCCACTCGTATGCGTATCCTTGCAGTCAAACTAGTGCTGGAGACGGCGATTTCTCCAAACCGATGATCGACTCGGGGATGATTAATTATGCACGAACCGATGATGGAGGTGGCGTTATATCAGACCTAAAAAACTTCAATCCGGCACTGGTGTCGAGCTTTGCCGCTCACAAGGATTACAAATTAGAAGATTTCCTCCCATATATTAATAAGGTAAGAGAGGCAGAAGGTGTGGGAGTTATCATTTTTCACGGTATAGGTGCCGATTGGCTTACTGTCTCGGACGAGGAACATCTGCGTTTAATTCAGTATTTGGCAAAGCAGCGCGATATTTGGGTAGCTCCTTTCTCTACCGTATTAGATTATATTTCTAAAAATTCAAAATAATATCCTATGAAAAGAATGACTCGTAATTTGTTTTTGATGGCTATTGTCCTGTTTGCTGGGGTGATGGCATCGTGTTGTAATGGTGAGAAATTGAAGCCAAAGGCTAAGCATGTCATTATGATCGGTATTGACGGTTGGGCTTCAAAGAGTTTTCCGCAGGCAGATATGCCTACAGTGAAGGAATTGATGAAGAACGGTAGTTATACTTTGCAGAAACGTTCGGTTTTACCTTCTGCTTCTGCCATTAACTGGGCATCCAATTTTATGGGCGCGGGCACAGAAAGTCATGGATATACCAGATGGAATACACAAGTTCCTGATATACCTTCTTCTGTACTGAATGAACATAACATTTTCCCGACCATCTTCTCTATTCTAAAAGAACAAAAGCCAGAAGCTAAGACAGGCGCTATCTTTGATTGGGATGGTATTAAGTACGTGATTGACACCTTGGCTGTTGATGATGTCATGCTGAGATACCATGCTGGCTACGGAACAGAATACGGTGAAGGCTTTGGTGATCCGTTCGAGTATATCAAGGAAGCTATTAATTATATTAAGAATGAAAAACCGACGTTGTTCTCCATCTATTTTGGCGCCCTCGATCAAGCAGGACATACCTACGGATGGTATACTGATGACTATTATCGTACAGAGAATATTCTTGATAAATGTATTGCTCAAATCGTTCAGGCTGTGAAAGATGCAGGTATCTACGATGATACAATTATTGTATTGACTGCCGATCATGGTGGTATCAATAAGGGACATGGTGGTATGACCTTGGACGAAATGCTTTCTCCGTTCATCGTAGTCGGTAAGGGCGTGAAGAAGGGCTTTGAATTCCCAGAAGCTATGATGCAGTACGATGTTCCTGCTACTATTGCTTATATCTTGGGCTTGGAAACACCGCAAGTTTGGGTTGGTAGACCAATGAAGCAGATTTTTGAATAATATGAGAAAAGGTGTTTTAATAGGTATATTGGTTTTGGGAGCACTGGCCTTGTTGTACAGTGCTTTCCCAAAAGGTAAAAAGAGTGATTTTTGGGTGGTGGCTGATTCCACAAATGTTCGGATTGACCACAAGACTGGTGATTATATTTATTATACCACTCCATATTATGTGTATGCGTGGTATCGTGAATTCCCAATGCTGGGCTTCTTTGGTGTGGAATCAGGCGGCCGGAGCCATCATTATTGCGAGCGAAATGCGTTGCGCCCAGGTTTGGGTGGAAGAGTTGTTGCAAACGGTGAGACTTCTTTTGGAAAGAAAGCTCCTGCTTCGTACGAGGATGGCGTGACGACCTATAAGGTCACCTTTAATAATGGTGAGCAACGAAATCTTTATATTGCTCCGCAAGGTGATCATCAGATGAACTTGACTATTCAATCACCGGTTCGCGAGATGAAGGGTGAGTTTTTCCGAATTCATACGGCTCCGGATATTGCTCCTGTGTCGGTGTGGGCTGAGAAAACAGGCGAGCCAGAGAACGATCCGTTCGAAACTCCTGTTACTCGTTATACGCCACAAGTGGTGAAGGCATCTTATCGTTTGCCTGCAGTCTTGCATTTCCCTGACTACGGTATTATGAGAGTGGCATGTGATAATCCGGATGTCTATTTGCAGGAACATTTTGTTCCCGATTATGAGAACACAGGCTTGAATCTTGGTACAGGCAACTTGGGTGGGCATACTGTCCGCATGGCTTGGCACTTAGGTTCAGTGGTTTTGTCGTTCCATTCGGAGAAACCGCTAGATGCAGTCGAACTGAAGTTTACGGTCGAGGATGAGAACTATCCACATCTTGCCGGAGCGGACATGTCGGATCCGAAGTTCAATGGTTTGAAACGTTGCTGGCAGAATGTGTTCACTGTGAATCCAAGTTCGATGACCATGGGTGACAATATCCAATTGGGTGGTGTCGGCCACTTGGCATTGACATTTAAGTCGGACCTGCTGCCGTTTACACCTAAGTTGGACGGAACATTCTCCATGCATGATGCACTAAAGAATTCTATTGAGAAAGTATTCACGACCGAAGGAAAGATTGGTCCGAACAACCGTATCACGGATTTTGGATGGGAGAGTACAGAGGTGACATTGATAGCTCTTTATAATTATCTGATCTCGACGAACGACTGGCCTTTCGTAAAGAAATATATCAATGATATCAGTCGTCTGGTTAAAGGCGTGCTCGAATCGGATAAGGATAATGACGGTATTTTTGAGGCTCCTTTCCATGGGAACCGACTGACAAGTGACCGTGAAAGTTGGAACTGGTGGGATGATTTTGCTTTCGGACATAAAGATGCTTATTTGAATTTGCAGGCTTACCGTGCTCTTGGATGCATGAAGAAGATTTATGCGAAGCTTAAAATGCAGGATGATGTCGATAAAGTAGAGGCTGCGATGGAGAAATTCCGTGGGGCGTTCCATAAGACTTTCTATAATCCACAGACAGGTGTGTATGCAGGATGGATCAGTCAAGATGGAAGGATGCATGATTATATGTTTACTTTCATCACTTCTATGGCCATCAACGAAGGACTCGTCGCTAAGGCTGACGGACAAAAGATGTTACGTATTTTGCTGAACCAGTTAGCGAAGGAAGGATACGATTATAAATATGGTGTTCCGGGGCCGTCGATGCCAGTGGCTCCAGAAGATAAAGGAACATGGGATGAGATGACTCGTTGGGGACGTTATGAAAACGGCGGACTTTGTGGTCAGGCTGCCCAACACTTCATTCAGGCATTGTATGAAGTGGATATGCGCGAGCAGGCGGATCACATTCTTTTCACGATGCTCGACACATATGAACGTGATTATACCCATTCAGGCGTGTTCACGGGATATGTGCGGAGCGTGGACTGGCGTACAAAGGGTGGACAACCGACCGGTTACAATTATTTGGCAGATAACTATTACTTTCTGTTATCTGCTATCACCGGACACTTCCGTATTCCTTTTCCTGAACTGACAGATCCAGAGTAATTAGTCAAACATAGAGGAAAGGCAGTTACATACATCTTGTAGCTGCCTTTCCTTTTGTTTGTTTTCACTGGTATATAGTTTGCGGTAGCATGATTTACATTATATCTTGGAAGAAGTCGAGCAATTGGATGATTTCCTCCTTCGTTGCTGACTGGTTGATGTGGATTTCACCGATATTGCTCAATAAAGTGAAGTTGATTTTCCCACTTGTATTCTTTTTGTCGTGCGTAATTAGTTCATAAATGCGGTCGTATTGTTTGCAATGGATGGGGTAGAGGCCGTAATGCTGTTTGATAAAATGAATAGTTTGTTCCAACTTGTCTTTGGGAAAGTTCAGTTTCATGAACGAGAAATACAATTCGCAGATCATGCCCCACGCCACAGCATATCCGTGAAGAATCGGTTGGTTGGTCTCCATCGACAGACTCTCAAAGGCATGTCCAATCGTATGTCCGAAATTCAAAGCCTTGCGGATACCATGTTCATGCGGATCTTCTTCAACAATTCGTTCCTTGATGTGCACCGAATATTCAATTAAGCTCTGCAGATATTGCCAATCGGGCTCGTTCCAATCGAAGTTCAACAGCTCGGCCCAGTGATTTGTATCACTGATAAGTCCATGTTTCAGCATCTCAGCATAGCCGCTCAGCAAATTCTGCATGTCAAGTGTTTGGAGAAACGGTGTATGAATAATTACACATCTAGCGGTATTAAATACTCCTATTTCATTTTTCAAGCCATTGAAGTTAATTCCGGTTTTTCCTCCGACAGAAGCATCGACCATGGCAAGTAACGTAGTCGGGATGTTGATAAATGGAATGCCTCGTTTGAAAGTAGAAGCAGCAAATCCACCCAAGTCGGTCACCATTCCACCACCGAGATTAATCAACAGCGATTTTCGACTAGCCCCTTTTTCATCGAGTGCGTTCCAAACCATTTGTAAGGAATCCAGATTCTTATGGATATCACCTGTAGGAATGGTGATAATGCCCACTTCTTTCAGAAATCCATCGAGTAATGGGAGACAGAGTTTGTTAGTAACCTCATCTGTCAGGATAAAGAGTTTGTCGGGAGCACATTGTTCGACCTCTTTTCGTAAGTCGGCTTCCAACGAATGACTATAAAGGATGGGCTGCTTGTTCATAATACTTTCATTTTGAATGCGAATTTAAGGAAAAAACCGATAAAAGGCATGTCTTTTCCGTAAAATGTTGTAATTTTGCACTTTCTTTTAAGTAATTATTAGTTGTTCATTAAAAACTAGCAAGCATGAACGGAATATTTCCTTCCTATTGTCGTCCGTTAGGATATACCCTGATGATCTTATCGGTTCTGGTTCCTATCTTATTGTTTATTACTGGTCATATTGACGACCGTAATTTATTGCTCATCAAAACATGTGTGAAATTGATCATTTGGTTTGCTTTGTTCATGGTTTTCCTTGCTAAGGTGAAGGATGAGAATGAGGCTACTGCGAAGATTCGAGTAAAATCTATTTACCGAGCTTTGTACCTCCTTGGCGTTTACTATGTGATTGTTCTCCTGAAGGGATACTTCGATGGAGATATCGAGAAAGCAGATACGTCGATAGCAATCGTTTATATGGCATTTAATGTCGCTTGTCTAGAATATGGTATTCAAAAGCAACGTATTGATAGAATTTTTAAGAAGTAAAAAGATTTAAGGAATTAAACCTTTTCGCTTCTCCTTTATCCAAAGGAAGTAGAAATTAAAAAGCGTTTAGAAGAATTTATGAAGAAAATTAGCTTGGTCTGTTTACTGCTTTTTGCAGTTGTGGCCACAACCATGGCACAGGGAAACCAACAGGTGACTGTTGTCGGTAAGGTTGTTGAAAAAGATTCGAACGAACCAATCGTTCAGGCAACCGTTCAATTATTGTCTTTACCCGACAGTACCATGGTCAATGGAAATGTTACGAACTTGGATGGAAACTTTTCTGTACATGCGAAGCCTGGAAGATATGTGATGAAGGTATCGTATGTAGGATATATTTCTCAATTCAAAGCTTATCAGTTGAATTTGAACCATCCTCAGGTAAGCGCTGGGACTATTGTTTTGGAACCAGACGCAATCTTATTGAAAGAAGCTGTCGTTACCGCTGAGGCTCCGATGGTTTCGGCTTCCAATGATACATTGATCTATAATTCATCAGCATATCGTACCTCTGAGGGCGCCGTTTTGGAAGAGTTGGTTAAGAAACTTCCGGGTGCCGAGGTGGATGATGAAGGTAATGTGAAGATTAACGGTAAGGAAGTTAAGAAGATCATGGTCAACAACCAGGAGTTCTTTGGTGGCGACGTCGCTACGGGTTTGAAGAACTTGCCTGTTGAAATGATTGAAAACATTAAGACTTACGATAAGAAGTCGGATATGGCTCGTGTTACTGGAATTGATGATGGTAATGAGGAGACTGTGCTCGACTTGACCGTGAAGAAAGGTATGAACAAAGGTTTGTTCGGTAATCTTGACTTGGGAGTTGGCAACAAAGACCGTTATACTTCACGTGCAATGGTGAACTATTTCAAGGATAAGACCCAGTTCTCAATTATTGGATCGGCAAATAACATCAATAATCAAGGCTTTGGTGGTGGCGGTCCTCGATTTGGTGGAGCTAACGGATTAAGCACTCGTAAGATGATTGGCGGTAGCTTTGCTACAGAAACAGAAAAACTGGAGTTGGGTGGTAGTGCACGTTACAACTATAATGATAACAATACTATCTCTACTGGTTATTCAAATCGTAACTTACAGTCGTTGACTTCATACTCGAACTCAAACCGTGCAAATCGTAATAAGAACAGCTCGTTTAATGCAGACTTCCGCTTGGAGTGGAGGCCAGATAGTATGACGAACTTGATTTTCCGTCCGAATGTTTCTTATAATGAGTCGAATTCTAATTCAAGAAGCGAGTCCAGTACCTTCGATGAAGATCCATTTACCATCATCGAAAATCCAAACGATTATCTGAATTTTGACAAAATAGTCGATAATGATCCTTTGCGTGATATCCGTGTTAACGCCTCGAATGACTTGACTCAAAGTGAATCAGACAATATCTCTGCCAATGCTACGTTGCAATTTAACCGTAAGTTGAATAACTTTGGTCGAAACATCACGTTCCGTGGTCGTGTGTCTTATCGAAATGGTGACAGTGATTCTTATACAGACTCTGAAACTCGGTATTATCAGTTTGATTATAAACCTGATTCCACGAATTTCCGTCGTAGATACATTCATACTCCGACCGATAACTACAGTTATTTAGGACAGATGACTTATAGTGAACCGCTTGGTAAAGGCAATTTCTTGCAGTTTAGCTATCAGTTCCAATACCAATATAATAAGAGTAACCGTCACACCTTCGATTTGGACAACTTTGGTTGGCGAATCGGACAGCCTCTTCCACGTAATTATGAGGAAGGCTTTGATGAGAGCTTAAGTAAGGATGCTACCTATAAATATTTCAACCATGAGGTAACGGCAGGATTCCGTATGATCCGTCCGAAATATCAATTGGATGCTGGCCTTTCTTTTCAACCACAGAACACTAAATTATCGTACAAACGCGGAACATTCATGACCGACACGACACGTAGCGTCTTTAATTTTGCACCAAACTTCCGTTATCGTTATAACTTCTCGAAGTTGAGCCAGTTGGAGGTTACATATCGTGGTCGAAGCAGTGAACCAAGTATGGAGGACTTGTTACCAATCACGGATGATTCCAACCCATTGAACATCCGTATCGGTAATCCAGGTTTGAAACCTTCGTTCTCTCACAACATGCGTGCTTTCTTTAATACTTACAATCCTGAAAAGCAGCAGGGTTTTATCGTAAATATGAATTTCAATGCTACCCAGAATTCGGTAACGAATCGTACGGAGTATAACACTCAAACCGGTGGTAACATTACGATGCCAGTAAACATCAATGGTAACTGGAATGCCTTTGGTATGTTTGGTTTCAATACGGCTTTGAAAAATAAGAAGTTTAATATCGGTACGTTTACTCGAACAAATTATTCCAACTTCGTTTCTTACCAGTATAAGAATGGTGAGAACCTTCGTAACAAGACAACAAACCTTGTCTTAGCAGAGAACCTGAATGCTACATACCGAAACAGTTGGTTCGAGTTCTCGTTGAACGGTAGTTTCGAGTACAACTGGGAGCGTAATAAGTTGAATCCACAAAATGACCGGGAGCCTTATTCCTTCTCATATGGTGCATCAACGAATATCGCTTTGCCATGGAGCATGACCTTTACAACCAATATCACGAACCAGGCACGTCGTGGTTACGAGGATAAGTCGATGAACCGCGATGAATGGATCTGGAATGCTCAGTTAGCACAGACGTTGTTCAAGGGTAAGGCTACATTAAGTTTCGAGATGTATGATATCCTGCATGAGCGTAGCAGCATCTCTCGTTCGCTCAGCAGTGAATTGACTTCGGTTTATGCTTATAACAGCATCAACAGCTACTGCATGGTTCACTTTATTTACCGTTTCAACTTGTTTGGATCGAGAGAATCTCGTCGCGGTTCAGGTGGCCGTGGTGGTTTTGGCCCTGGTCCTGGTGGTCCTGGTGGTCCTGGCAGTTTCGGCGGTGGAAGACCTGGTGGCGGCGGCTTCGGCGGTGGCGGAAGACGATTCTAAAAAAAGTATAATTATTTCCTTTTTTATGGTTATCTCATAAAAAGTTATTTACTTAGCGGTCGTAAACAATAAAAGGATTGAAAATGAAGAAGAAATCTTTTATCATGCTTATGACCGCTATTATTTTATTCTGCGGTTGTAGTGGTAGTCATGATGAACCGACACCGACTCCTAAGCCAGAACCTAAGCCAGAGCCGGTAGAACCTACCGTAAAAATCAGCGAAGAAATTCAGTTGGCTGATAAATTCGCTTACGATGTACTGAGTGATGTATATCTTTGGGTTTCAGATATTCGAAAAGACTTACCAAAACTAGACTCTAAAACTTGTGAAGACCCTATTCAAACAGTCCAAGATATCCGTTATAAGAGTGACAAAGAAAAAGATAAATGGACGTTGCTGACAAATGATATGGCCTCCATGGAGGGAAGTTCTCAAGGCGTAGAAACAACATATGGTTTTTCCCCAATCTTTGGAAAGTTCTCAAATTATGATGCTTACTTTGTCATTATAGAATATGTCTATAAGGATAGTCCGGCAGCCAAAGCTGGGATGAAGCGTGGCGATATCATTATGGAGTTGAACGGTGGTGACATCACAGCATCTAACTATCTGGATGCTGTCTTCACTGACCGTACCGCTAATCATGTTCACCTCAGCGTCACCAGTCACATCGGCCGTATTACCACCGCCATAGACATTGGAAATGGTGTTTTGGGTTCCTGCTGTTTTCACATTCTCGATATTTACCTTGGTATCGCCCTTAATGGTTTTATCCGAATAATTCGGGTTCGGAGTTACAGCCGACATATCGCCACCGCCAAAGACACTTCCTGCAACAGAGGTATTACCCTTGATGGTCAGGTCAGTGGCACCCACTTTACCAAGGTTATCCAAATCTACATCGGTATAAACGTAATAAGGAGAGGAATTTAGCTTACTACCTGACTGACCGTTAGTCAATGTTATTCCTGCCTTGCTGGCATTCTCCCAGTCACACACTGTCACGCTCTCAGTGATAGTGCCCGG
>CAMVLL010000100.1 GCA_947168315.1 uncultured Bacteroidota bacterium
TCGTAATTATTTCTTCTGCTATACTCCATCTACAAGGATGTTTACGAGGTTGTCCATTCCATATTCAACAAAGTTTACTTTTGATTCGAACGACCGTTTGTACTGTTTGTCGTCAGGCGATGTCTATCAATACAATATTTCTTCAGATGCTCCTGCAGTTCTTGTAGATAGTGTCCTTTCGTCAATCAAAGCCTCTTTCAATTCTATTCTCTCTGCTCGTAATGGTTTATATCTTTCTACGGATGGCGAAGGTTTGTTCTTCTATAATATAGAAAACCGTCAGTTGACACAGTATACGCAGGAAAAGAATCATTTGCCAAGTAATTATTGTTATAACCTGAAGCTGACGCCGACACAGAATATTTTGTTTACTTCGGATAAAGGTATTACGTTCTATTCTCCAAATCTACAAACGTTTCAGTCGATAGATATTTCGAAGATAATCACTAATGCTTATATTATCAAGGATTGTGGAATCTTGATGACAGGCGATGGATCCATATATGTTGGTGATACAAAAGGATTCAGTCGGATGCATGAGAATGATTTTGGCCAGGATAATGCGTATAAGAATAATAATTTCTATTTTACTACACTCATGATAGGCGATCAAGTCATATCGCCAGTCAAGCATCCTGAGATACTTTCGACAACTTTGCCTTTTACAGACCGTATTTCTTTGAGTCATCGTCAGAATAATCTATCTATTCGTTACGTATCCTCAGATTATAGTCAACATATTTCTGAGAAATCCTATCGATATAAACTTTATAATTTCGATAAGGACTGGTTGATTACCAACCAGTCGGAGCTGCATTATACTAATTTGAAGCCTGGAAACTATGTTTTGAAAGTGGATGCATTGGATAATAATATGATGCCATATTCAGAAATCACGTTAAATATCATCATTCGTCATCCATGGTATAATACTTGGTGGGCATGGTGCTTCTACTTTCTCGTCATCTTCTCATTGTTGACATACTATCTATGGAATAAAGAAGTACAACGTAAACTGGCTTTATCGTTGGAACGTGAAAGATATCAGAAAGAACAAAACGATAAGTTGAATCAAGAGAAACTAGTATTTTTCACAAATGTCAGTCATGAGTTTCGTACGCCGTTGACTTTGATTATGAGTCACGTTGATTTATTGCTTCAGAAATCATCTCTCGATTCTTATGTGTATAATCAGATTTTAAAAGTGAAGAAAGGCACTCAGAAGATGAACTATTTGATTTCCGAATTACTTGAATTCAGGAAATTAGACCAAGGGCATAAGAAACTGACTTTGCAATATATTGATATTATTCCATATCTGAAAGAGATCTATTTGAGCTTTGCAGATTATGCTCAACAACGGAATCTGAATTATGTGTTCGATATCAATGTTCCTAGCCTCAAAGGCTGGCTGGATGTCAAGCTGATGGAACGTGTTATCTATAATCTTTTGTCCAATGCCTTTAAATTTACTGAAAAAGGAACCATCCGAATCTCTGGTGAGATGAGGGATGATAACCTGATCATTCAAGTATCAGATACAGGTATTGGTATGACAAATGAAGATGCGACCAAGGTGTTCGATCGTTTTTTCACCGTTGACCAAGAAAACAAACTGACCTATAGAGGATTTGGTATCGGTTTAGCACTTTCTAAGATGATTATCGATAAGCATCATGGAATATTGTCGGTTGAAACTAAGTTGGGAGAGGGAACAACCTTTACCGTCTCGTTACCAACGGATAATAATATTTTTAAGGATGATAAGGATGTCACCATAAAGGAAGATGAAGTAGAACCGACGTTCCTCGCAGATACGATTACAGATTTCCCAGATTCCGATTTTATGGATGATGCCGAAGTAGAAATAGAAAAAGACAAAAAATACACGATTCTTTTAATCGAAGACAATGAAGAACTACTTCAGATTCTCACAGAATTATTTACTCCATTCTATCAAACAATCACTGCATCAAATGGCTTAGACGGACTTGAGCAAGTCAAACAACATAATATTGATATTATCGTTAGCGATGTCATGATGCCAAAGATGAGTGGTACGGAAATGTGCATGCAAATCAAAGGAAACGCTGACTATTGTCATATTCCAATTGTGTTGTTGACGGCTTTGGGAACTGTCGAACAAAGCATTGAAGGTTTGAATAGAGGAGCCGATGCATACATAACTAAACCTTTTAATGCAAAACTTTTGCTAGCAAGAGTTAATAACCTGATTCGTAATCGCTTACTTATCCAACAACAGTTCAGTAAAAAGTCGGTTAACGATATCGATTTGACTAGTGTGAACCCGTTGGATCAGGCCTTTTTGAAGAAGGTTTCTGAGTCGATTGACCAACATTTGGATGATACCTCGTACTCAATTCCGACGTTATGTAACGAGGTGGCGATGAGCAAATCCATCCTTTATCTGAAATTCAAAGCCCTGACCGGCATGACTCCAAACAGTTATATTCTTAATTATCGGTTGAAGACCGCTGCATTGATGTTACAAAAGTATCCCGATATGCCGATTGCTGAGATTAGCAGTCGGTGTGGTTTCAACACATCTTATTATTTCAGTCAATGCTTCAAAAGACAATACGGAGTCACTCCGCAACAGTATAAGAAGGAGCAGTCAGAGAAATAATATCTTTCCACAACTCTTTTTATATTTTCATTCGGAGATTTTATTCAATCAGTTGAGATTAAAATCTTCCTTAATAACCTTAATATTTTCCTTTATTAATCTATAAGGTAATATTAAGGGTGGTTTTTGTATAAATTTGTTTTGAATAATTTATGAATGTCAAACTTTAATTTAATTCTTTTGAAAAAGACATGAAAGTAAGATTATTAAAAGGTTGCATGGCTATTGCGCTGACATTATTCTTGATGTCGACAAATGTAGCGAAGGCTGTACCTTTGAATCAGCCTAATTCTGATGGTGTTGATAACATCATGCAGACGATGACAGTTAGTGGTGTCGTTAAGGATGCCAGTGGTGAACCGGTTATCGGTGCCAACGTACTGGTTGAAGGGACGACAAATGGTGTGATTACTGATTTGGATGGTCGCTTCACGTTACAAAACGTTCCAAGCAATGCAAAAATCCAAATCTCTTACATTGGCTACGTAACTCAAACAGTGAATGCTCGTCCATCATTGAGCATCACATTGAGAGAAGACACTGAAACATTGGAGGAAGTGGTTGTCGTAGGTTATGGTACACAAAAGAAAGTAAACTTAACTGGTTCTGTTGCTTCGATGAACATGGAAGAAACCATGCAAAGTCGTACTGTAACGAACTTATCAAATGCTCTTTCCGGTATGATGGCCGGTGTAACTGCTTTGCAGAGTACAGGTGCTCCTGGTGAAGATGGTGCTACTATCCGCGTTCGTGGACTTGGTACCTTGAACAGTTCGGCTCCTTTGATCATTATTGATGGTATCGAAGGTTCGATGGATGCAGTAAACCCACAAGATGTTGAGTCAATCTCCGTTTTGAAGGATGCTGCTTCATCTGCAATCTACGGTGCACGTGCTGCAAACGGTGTTGTATTGGTTACTACTAAGAAAGGTAATCGTGGACAAATCAATGTGAATTATAACGGACACATCTCATTCCTTTCACCTGCTGGCTCATATAACTATGTAACAAACTATGCAGATTATATGGAATTGATGAACGAATCGGCTGTTAATACAGGTTTGAATCCTTATTTCGCTCAGGCAACTATCGATGCTTGGCGTAATGCAGAGAAGAATCCTAATGCGATGGCTGAGTCTGGTTTTCCAAACTACATTGCATACCCGAATACAGACTGGGAAGATTACCTCTTTGGTACAAATGTTCTGAATGAGCATAATGTTTCCATCAACGGTGGTAGTGAGAAAATGCGTTTCATGGCTTCTGCTGGTTATCAGGACAACCCTGGTATCGTTGATAATACGGGTCAGAAGAGATATACATTGCGTGCTAACCTTGAAGGAAACGTAACTGATTGGTTAACCATTGGTATGAATACATTTGCTTCTCAACAAGATCGTGATATTACTCAATGGTCTAGTGCGAATACTTATTTGATGGCAACAAACCCTGGTACAGCGATTTTCTATAATGGTTATTATGGTACTTCTGCCGCTAACGAGGAGAACGCTCAGGATAATAACTTGAAATATATCTTGGATGGTGGTAAAGGTTTCAACCGCATCAGCCGTTTCAATACGACTTTGTTTACTAGAATTAAGTTCTTGAAGCATTTCCAATGGGACTTCAACTTCAACTATTCTCGTCGTATTGACGAACGTCGTACTTGGAATGATGGTGAGCGCGAGAAGATGAACTTCCGTACCGGACAGATTGTTGTTCAAAAATCTGCTTTGGACCAGATGGGTATCAGCACTTATAACAGTGGAAACTATGCGCGTACAATCCAAAACTTGTTGCACTACAACCAATCATTTGGTAAGCACGATGTATCTGCTTTGGCTGGTTATGAGGAATACTACTACAGAACAGATGATGTTAGTACCAGCAAGAAGGGTTTGCCAGACTACACATTGACTGTTCCAAGTGTTGCTGCTGAAATGGTAAGTATTACAGGTTCTGCTTCTGATACTTCTACTCGTTCTTTCTTCGGTCGTGTAAACTATGCGTATGCATCCAAGTATTTGTTCGAAGCTAACATTCGTTATGACGGTAGTTCACGTTTCCATAAGGATCATCGTTGGGGTGTTTTCCCTTCTTTCTCTGCGGCATGGCGTGTTTCTGAGGAAGAATTTATGAAAGATGGTTTCTTCGATAACTTGAAGCTTCGTGCATCTTGGGGTAAGTTGGGTAACAGTAGTATCGGTGATTATGCTATTGGCAATGTCAATGTAAATGGTTTGGCTACAACATCTATTGCTAACTCATTGCTTCAATGGGAATCTACTGCAACTACTAATATTGGTATTGACGCATCGATGTTGAATCGTCGTTTGGATGTTACGTTGGACTTCTATCATAAGTTCACGGATGGTATCCTTTATCGTCCGACAATCTACATGACTGCAGGTTCTAAGACTGCTCCTTATAAGAATATCGCTGAGGTAACTAATAAGGGTGTCGAGTTGTCCGTTACTTGGAGAGACCGTAAGGGAGATTTCCGTTACTCAATCTCTGGTAATATTACTTATAACCACAACGAAGTAAGTAAGTATAAAGGTGAGTTGGTACAAGGTTGGGAAACTAATCCTGACGGATCTAAAGTTTATAAATCAAACATTGGTGATGTTTCAACAGGTGGAAACACCCGTGTATTGGAAGGTCATCAAATAAATGAGTACTATTTGTTGGCTCCTTATAAGGGTAATCAACAATACTTTAATGCTGATGGTTCCGTTAACATTGAAGGTGGTCCGAAAGATGGTATGATTCGTACAGAAAAGGATATGGATTGGGTTAAGGCCATGATCGCTGCCGGTTATACTTTCATGCCAAATCAGAATGTTAGAAACAGTGGTTTGTGGTATGGTGATTATATCTTTGCTGATAAAAATGGTGATGGTATTTACGGTAACAGCTACGATAATGAGTTCCAAGGTAAATCTTCACGTCCACCTGTATTCTATGGTTTGCAATTCTCATTTGGTTATAAGAACTTTGACCTTTCTGGTACATTTACTGGTACTTTGGGAAGCAAACTATATTGGAGTCCTGGACTTTCACACAACGTTCAGAACCGTTTAGGATATGAAATCGCAAAGGAAGTTGCAGATGATCACTATTTCTATGATCCGCAAAATCCGAATGATCCACGTACAAACTTGACAGCTTCTTATGGCCGTCTCGTTGGTGAAACAGGTTATCAGGCAAATCAAGCCAGCACAGTTGACTTGTGGGATGCAAATTACTTGAAGATGAAGAACCTCACTTTAGGTTATACCTTCCCAACAAGTTTGATCAATAAGATTTATATGAAGTCTTTGCGTCTCTATTTGAATGCAGAGAACTTGTTTACATTGACGAAGTATCCAGGCATGGATCCTGAGTTAGGTGCTGGTTATGTATATATGACTTCTAGATCAATTTCTATCGGTGCTAACATTACGTTTTAATTAACATTAAAGAATGAAGACAATGAAAAATATCATAAAGACATTTGCACTTGCAACATTTGTTGTTGTGCTTTCGGCTTGTCAAAGCGATTTAATGGATTTGGCACCCTATAATCAGGTAAGTTCCGGTAATATGTGGACGAACGAGAACCTTGCTGATAAAGGTGTGCTTGGCGTTTACTCTGCACTAAGAAGTGAATGGTGCGGTAACTATCTTTATAACTATGAGCAATTCGGTGCTTCTTGTACTCCACGTAATGGTATCCATGCCTTGCTGAGAGGTAATTGCACATCTTCCAATGGTACATTCTCCACAGCATGGAAGAATCTGTACGAAGGTGTAAGCCGTGCAAACGATGCTATCGCGAACCTTCCTGAAGTTCCTGGATTGGCAGACGCTAAGAAAGCTCGCCTCATCGCAGAATGTAAGTTCTTGCGTGCATGGTTCTATTATAACTTGAACGTTCTTTATCGTGGTGTGCCTTTGTATCTAGAGCCAACTGAGTTGGATGACTATACAAAAGCGAGAAGTACGGAAGCTGAAGTTTGGTCACAGATCGTAAAAGATTTGTCGGATGCTATCAGTGATCCTAACTTACCTAATAAATATGATAAAGGAAATGGCAGTTATGGTCATATCACTAAGGGTGCTGCTTACGCTTTACGTGGTAAGGTAAACTTATGGTTGAAGAATTACTCAGGTGCTGAGGCTGATTTCAAGGCTGTTGCTAACTGTGGCTATGCTTTGTTCACTGGTGACTATAAGGCTTTGTTCAAAGAAGCTAATGAACAATGTGAGGAAATGATCTTCTCTGTTCAAAACGTTGGTTTGAATGGTTATGGTCAAGATATGAGTTTCCGTTATGGTACTCGTAGCACATTTGGTTCTTGTTGGAACAATTATTATCCTAGCACAGATTTCGTTGATACGTACGAATATGCTGACGGTAAGAAATTTGATTGGGAAGAAGTTATTCCTGGTTATACAACAATGGAGCCTATTGCTCGTTCTGTTTATTTCTTACGTGACAACATGACTGATGCTGAGAAAACTGCAATGGCTGGTGTTGGTGCTGACTTGAGTAAGTATTTGGATAATGGTAATGAGGCTCGTATCCTTCAAGTTTATACCAATCGTGATCCTCGTTTGACTCAGACTATTATCACTCCGTATTCTGAATATTTAGGTGTTAATGCAGGTAAAGATCAGGTATACCATCTTCGTTGGCCGTATCGTTCAGATGTAAACGAACCACACGATATGCGTACCGATACGAATGCTTACTTCTATTATACTTATCGTAAGTTCGTTGCAGAAGGTGCTTCTGAGATTCCTAACCGTCAATATTCACAAATTGATCTTCCATTGCTTCGTTATGCTGATGTCCTTCTAGGGTTGGCAGAAGCTTTGAACGAGCAGAACAAGACAGACGAGGCCATTCCTTATGTAAATATGGTACGTGAACGTGCAGGTGTTGCTGCATTGAACAGCAATGAATACACACAAGTCAATGGTCAGGCTGATCTTCGTGAACGTATTCAGAACGAACGTCGTTGGGAGTTCAACGGTGAGGGTGTAACTTACTTCGATGAACTTCGTTGGGGTACTTGGAAAGATAAAGTGTTCTTGAATGGTACAGCTGGTTTGAAACAAATCTGGGGACAGGTTACTCAAGGTTATATTTATGGTGGTGATTACTATCAGACATGGGCTATTTCTGTTACAGAATGTGAGATGAACTCTAACTTAACTCAAAATACTGGTTGGATTAACTAACGCTATTACTAGATTAAGTTTTCACCCTAATAGGTATTAGGCTTTTTATGGATCTCGGGAAGGAATTTCCCTTCCCGAGATTTTGTTAAAAAAACGATATTTTATATATTAGCAAAACAAAACGACAACCCTTGTTAAGTTATATCTAATATTGTGCATACCATGAAAATCAAACGTTTGTTTACTCTATTCTTTATTATTTCATTGGGCTTTCTTCAGGCTCAAGCATATGAAGAACGTAATCTTCTACAAGAACGTGCTACGTATGAGCAATTGAAAGAGTCCTTAATCATGAACCAACAATGGGTTACTTTTCCTGATTATTCTGACCGTAATGGTTGGGATGCTTACATGGGTTCTTTAAAAGATACCTTTATTGAATTAGGTGATAAATACCTTGATTATGAGTGGAAAATCGTAAAAGCTACCGATTATCTGGAATTTGAACGTTCGGGTAAGATTGAACCGATGGGAAATCCGTTTGATTCTAATAATCGTGCTATGATAACACTTCTTTTAGCTGAGTTGGCGGAAGGTAAAGGTCGTTTCATTGATCAACTGATTGATGGTACTTTTCATATTTGTGAAATGACTTCCTGGACTTGGTCGGCTCACACAATCCTTCAACCGAGTAAACGGGCCTTACCTACGTATGATTGGCCTGTATTTGACTTGACTGATGGTGATTTGGGTAATATCATGTCGTGGACACATTACTTCATGCATAAAGAATTCGACAAGGTAGATCCCGAAATCTCTCGTAGACTTCGACATGAAATACAATATAAAGTGATGGACCCTTATCTCAATGATAATTCATTGTGGTGGATGGGACGTTTGGACAAGAACCGTATGCAGAACAATTGGAATCCTTGGTGTAACAGCAATGCGTTGTTGACTTTTATGCTGATGGAGAACGATCGTGATACGTTGGCAAAGGCTGTTTATTTGACAATGCAATCGGTTGATGTTTTCTTTGGTCATGTAAAAGGTGACGGCGCTTGTGAAGAAGGCCCTTCTTATTGGGGACATGCGGCTGGGAAGGTGCTGGATTACCTTGAAATGCTTTCATTGGTGACTGGTGGCAAAGTAAATCTCTTCGATCATGAGATGATTAAACGAATGGGCGACTATATCTCCGCATCATATGTGGGCAATGGTTGGGTAGTCAACTTTGCCGACGCTTCTGCTAAAGGAAGTGGTGACACTTATTTGATTTATCGATATGGTAAAAACACCCATAATTCCGATCTGATGTCATTTGCCGCCATGCAACGTAAGCCCAATAGCTATCCTTTTTATGGTCGGGACTTTTATCGTACTATCGTTTCGATTGGTGTTCATGATGACTTGTTTGCAACAAAGCCAGGACATTCAACAAAATCGTATATCTGGTATCCGGAAACGCAGTTCTGTTATTTCTCGAATACCCAAAAAGATATCTTTGTCGCAGCAAAGGGTGGTCATAACAATGAGAGCCATAACCATAATGATGTGGGTACTGCCAATGTTTATTTTGACCAGACGCCTGTCTTGATTGATATTGGCGTGGAAAACTATACTCGTAAAACGTTCAGCAGTGAACGTTATACCATTTGGACGATGCAAAGTAACTATCATAATCTTCCGGCTCCGAACGGAGTTGCTGAAAAGGAAGGTGGTGACTATAAGTCTTCCGACATCATATCTCGAAAGAACTTCTTCTCTGTCAATATTGCAGGAGCTTATCCTAAGGATGCAGG
>CAMVLL010000101.1 GCA_947168315.1 uncultured Bacteroidota bacterium
TCAGTATGCCGGATTCTCTACAGCTGAGGAGTCAAATGCATTCTATCGCCGTAACCTGGCATCAGGTCAGAAAGGTTTGTCTGTTGCATTCGACCTTCCTACTCACCGTGGTTACGACCCAGATAACGCTCGTGTTGTGGGTGATGTTGGTAAGGCTGGTGTATCCATCTGTTCTTTGGAAAACATGAAGGTGCTCTTCGCAGGTATTCCTTTGAATAAGATGTCCGTTTCTATGACCATGAATGGTGGTGTGCTTCCAATTCTTGCATTCTATATCAACGCAGGTCTGGAGCAAGGAGCCAAATTGGAGGAAATGGCTGGTACGATCCAGAACGATATCTTGAAGGAATTCATGGTGCGTAACACTTATATCTACCCACCTGCATTCTCTATGAAGATTATCGCTGATATCTTTGAGTATACTTCACAAAACATGCCGAAGTTCAACTCTATCTCTATCTCTGGTTACCACATGCAAGAAGCAGGTGCTACAGCAGATATCGAGTTGGCTTACACATTGGCTGATGGTATCGACTACTTACGTACTGGTGTAAACGCTGGTATTCCTGTAGATAAGTTCGCACCTCGTCTGTCCTTCTTCTGGGCAATCGGTATGAATCACTTCATGGAAATTGCCAAGATGCGTGCCGGTCGTCTGTTGTGGGCAAAGATTGTTAAGAGCTTCGGCGCAAAAGATCCGAAGTCATTAGCTTTGCGTACTCACTCACAGACTTCTGGTTGGTCACTGACCGAGCAGGATCCGTTCAATAACGTAGGTCGTACTTGTATTGAGGCTATGGCAGCTGTATTAGGTCACACACAATCCTTGCACACCAATGCATTGGATGAGGCTATCGCCCTCCCGACCGACTTCTCTGCTCGTATTGCTCGTAATACTCAGATCTATATCCAGAACGAGACAAAGGTTTGTAAGCAGATTGACCCATGGGCAGGTTCTTATTATGTAGAGACTCTGACCAATGAGTTAGTTCACAAAGCTTGGGAACACATCCAGGAAATCGAGAAGTTAGGTGGTATGGCTAAGGCTATCGAGACTGGTCTTCCAAAGATGCGTATCGAGGAAGCAGCTGCTCGTACTCAGGCTCGTATCGACTCAGGCGTTCAGACAATTGTTGGTACCAACAAGTATCGTCTGGAGCATGAGGATCCTATTGATATCCTTGAGGTCGACAATACCGCTGTTCGTCTGGAGCAGGTTGAAGGTTTGAAGAAACTTCGTGCTAACCGTGATGAAGCTGCTTGCAAGGCTGCATTGGCAGAGATCACAGAATGTGTTCGTGAGTTCAGCGAAGGCAAGAAGAGTGAAAAGAACCTTTTGGCTCTGGCTGTTAAGGCAGCAGGCTTACGTTGTACATTAGGTGAGATTAGTGATGCTTGCGAAGAAATCGTAGGCCGTTATAAAGCAGTAATTAGAACTATTTCAGGCGTGTATTCATCAGAAAGCAAGAACGACTCCGACTTTGAGAAAGCATGTGAGTTGACAGATAAGTTTGCGAAGAAAGAAGGCCGTCGTCCACGTATCTTTGTTGCAAAGATGGGTCAGGACGGACACGACCGTGGTGCGAAAGTTGTAGCAACAGGTTATGCAGACTGTGGTTTCGACGTAGATATGGGACCTTTGTTCCAGACTCCAGCAGAAGCTGCACGCGAAGCTGTTGAGAACGATGTTCACGTAGTTGGTGCATCCTCTTTGGCTGCAGGTCATAAGACATTGATTCCTCAACTGATTGAAGAGTTGAAGAAATTAGGTCGTGAGGATATCATGGTAATTGCCGGTGGTGTCATCCCTGCTCAAGACTACGACTTCTTGTACAAGGCTGGTGTAGCAGCAATCTTCGGCCCTGGAACATCTGTGGCTAAGGCTGCATGTCACATCATGGAAATCCTTTTGGATGAAGAGTAAATCACTCTCTAATAATAGAAAAGGTGGGCAATTCATTTTGTCCACCTTTTTTTACTATCTCTTATTTAAAGAACTTACCAATGTCATCATCTTTTAGGACATATAACACCGGATTCCCATCGGGCGTATAATTCGGAGTGGAAGTAGTCAACAGCTGCTCTACCAAGTTCTGCATTTCCTCATTCGATAAGACCTGGCCTACTACGATAGCTGCCGACTTTGCCATAGTCAAAGCTAACGTATGCTGCATTTCTTCTTTTACTTTTCCACTCTTTTCTGTGGCAGTACGCAACATATCCTGAATCAATGTTGGGACATCTAAGCCCTCAATACCCGTTGGTATACCGCTTATGGAGTAACTGCCTCCACCTAAATCGGTCAGGTCAAAGCCTAAACTCAACATATCATCCAAAATACTCTGCATAATGGGAACGTCAGCAACAGGTATCTGAACCATCTCTGGGAAAAGAAGTCCTTGTGATACACCCTTTTGTTGTTTGATCTGACTCATGTATCGATCATACAAGATGCGTATATGAGCACGATGCTGATCTATTATCATTAGGCCCGACCTTACAGAGGTCATTATATATTTACCTTTGTACTGGAAGTTTTGTACAGAGAGCTCTTCTTTAGCCTGCTCTTCTGTTCCTTTATAAAGGCTATCAATATCCTCTATCTGAGAGTTTCCGCCATCAGTCCACTCTGGTGAAAAATCCTCCTGTTTCTCAAGTCCCTTATACAATTCGTCCCAACGGTTCGTTGATTTATGAGAAGAAGAATATGAATTCCGGTCGAACGGATTAAACGAAGGATCGTATGAAACCTTTGGAGGCTCCACATTCTTATAGCCTAACGGTTGGTAAGGAGGGATATCCGGCATACCTTCTGTATCAAAATCAATAGAAGGGACCTCATTGAACTTACCCAAGGTTTCCTTAATCGCAGCTGAAAGGATCTGCCATATAGCCGATTCATTATCGAACTTTATTTCCGTTTTTGTCGGGTGGATATTAACATCAATATTTGCAGGATCGATATCAAAATAGATAAAATATGGAACCTCTTCATCTGCTGGAATCAGACGTTCGTATGCATCAGCAACTGCCTTATTGAAATAAGGATGACGCATATATCGCCCATTCACAAAAAAGTATTGTCGAGCTCCCTTCTTACGGGAAGCTTCCGGACGACCAATAAAACCACTGATTTTCACCATGGTTGTATCAACATTCATGGACAAGAGGTCCTGATCCATCTTCTTTCCAAAGACACCCATAATACGTTGGCGTCTCAAGCAAGCAGGAAGATTGAAGAGTTCCACATCATTGTGGTGTAGTGTAAACGAAATTTCCGGGTTTACAAGAACGATTCGTTCAAATTCCACCAATATATTATTGAGTTCCGTATGATTCGACTTCAGGAATTTACGACGTGCGGGGATATTAAAGAACAAATTCTTAACAATAAAGTTACTGCCTATTGGAGTTGCTATCGGTTCTTGACTTTCCACCTTTGATCCGCCTAAAACCAACTTCGTACCCAACTCTTCATCAGCCGTTCTCGTGCGTAGCTCTACTTGAGCGACTGCTGCTATCGAGGCTAAAGCTTCCCCACGAAATCCCATTGTGTGAAGAGCAAACAAATCGGAAGCTTCACGGATTTTAGAAGTAGCATGACGTTCGAAAGCCAGTCGGGCATCAGTGTCCGACATACCCTTTCCATCGTCAATTACTTGTATGGCTGTTTTACCCGCATCAGTCACCACCACATCTATATGGGTAGCTCCTGCGTCCACAGCATTCTCCATCAATTCCTTGATAACAGAAGCCGGACGTTGAATAACCTCACCCGCAGCAATTTGATTCGCCACCGAATCAGGGAGCAAACGAATCACATCACTCATTTCACCCTCCTATTTAAAACGACAATTCACCCGTTATAAGATAACGCATGATATATAACAGGACAAGAATAGCAATCAATAACGTCGCTGTTGAAAGAGGTTTCCTTCCACTCTCCTTACGACGCTTTAAGTATTTTGTTCCTTCGATAAATTTTCCACGGATATCCTCTGGATTAAACTCTTTCGGAGGAAGCATTCCCAATTCACGCTTTGCGTTTTCCTCGATTTTCTTTAGTTTCTCCTTTCGTTCATCATAATAAATATATTCATGATGAAAAGGTCGAGGTTTATCCATTTTAAACCAACCCATAGCTATTCTGTTTTCTTATTGAACAAATTCTGATTTGGTAAAGGAATCTTATTCGAACGGGTGGATTTCTTTTGTTCATCCCCTGCCATTCTTGTCTTCCACTCCATAATATCAGCTTTATCCTTTGGTCGGATATAATCCAGCCAAATAAAGCCATCCAGTCTTGTAGCATTTCCTGGGATCATTGTCATCGGATAGAACGTAGCGACAGGCTTCGGATAAATCAGGATTTTCTTCATCTTCCGATCTTCCAAGAACATGCTCAACGTGCTGGCCTCCAACTTGTTCATTCCCACATAAGTACTATCCTTATCCATATAATAATATAGAGAATGAACTGATCCGATAACATCTACCTGACGGATCTCGCCACCATTGAAATATGCTTTTATCTCTTTACCATTGACCTGGTTGTACTTGACCGAATCAAGTTTTTCGATAGACAAGGCCTGATTCTGCACATGTGCCCAATCAATAGTACTATCATTCATGTAAATATGAATCTCTTCTCCTGTCAACTGTTGCTGTTCGTGCCATATTACAGGTGAGTGATACATGGTCAGACAACTATCTTTCGAAGAGAAGACCAATGAATCACAGACTCCTTGCACATCACTCCGGAAGAAACGTACCTTGAAATAGGCTCTGGCCTCACGAAACATCGAATCAGTATCAGCAAAAAACGTGTACATCTTCAAGGTATCTGCATGAAGACTTAGACTATCACCTTGCGAATAATCGACAAGAATAGCCTTATCCGTAACGAAAGCATATTTAGTCGAATCATTGTAATACCCATAATTACCAGTGAGCACGTTCTTATTGATCGTATCAGTGTATTCAATGTTGTTAAAAGCCTCACCATACATCTTTTCACGATCATAGAACAGGCTATCACCTATCATAATCTTTCCTTCATTGGTAATAACGGAACGATTCAATAACTCTGCCTGACCATTTTGAGTGTTGTAATAACCCAACTCGGAATAAATATGATTCTGATCGCTGATGATATTGGTTGGTCCGACAATGGTAGCAATCTTTGAAATCGTGTTATAACGAAGTGTATCTGAATACAAAGTGAACTGTGGATTTTCCAGTTGCACACTATAGTTAAAAACAGCCTCCTTGGTGGTAATGTTATACTCACCCCAATCGGATGTCAATACATTTTCCTCATCCATCATGGTACCACCATCAAAATAATAACCAAGATTTTCCAAACGATCATAATTCAGACTATCTGTCAAGAGAACCGTATTTCTGTTTTCCAGACGAACATTATTACGGACCTGTGCAATCTGTGTATTTCCATCGTAAAACAAATAATCTCCGTATAAGGCCAAGGTATCACCCTGTTCCATCCGTACATTATCATAGGCCTCTAAAGAATTTGTTTTCTCATAGAAGCAAGCACTATCACAAAACATATAAATGCTGTCATGACGGAACACAACATTTCCGACCAGGATCTGGGCATCAGGGTCTGGATTATTAGGGCTTTTCTTCAATATATCTGAATGCAGCAAATAAACTTTACTCTTAGCCGTTTTCCCAGGTGTCCTCCTATTCGAAGGATTGACCTGAGCCAGAAGGCAAAGGGCAAAAAGGCACAGGAAACTTACCAATAGAATCCTATGCCCATCATATTGCTGATTAGATTTTCCTTTCACGGTCGTTATTCCTTTATCCAACCTGGATATTTAAACTCACAATTTCTCCACTTTTCATTGATACGCACATAAGTGGTCTTCAACTTCTCACGAATCCATTTATCAAGAATCTCATTACTCCGTTTCTCCATGACGATTGATTTCAGTCGCTGGTAGTCTTCTGTAATAGTTGCCTTGTGTCCTTCAATACGACTTTTCAGCTTCACAATCGCACAGACTTCCTTACCCTTATTATTTATCATGACGAATGGGTCTGAGATCTCACCTACATGCATCTTCTCGATAACCTTGGCAACTTCCTGAGAACTTTGTGCCAATTGAGCCATCTCAAAACGAGCTGTTCCTGTCTCCTGATTTGCCATCAATCCATGGTTTGCTCGTGTATCTTTATCTTGAGAGATATATGTCGCCGCATCATCGAACGTAAATTTCTCATTTCTTATCTCCTTAGCAATGGAATCCAGACGAACTAAGGCTGCTTCCAGCTCTTTCTCATCAACTTTTGGCTTCAACAAGATATGACGTGAGTTAATACGGTCACCACGCTTTTCAATCAACTGGATGATATGGTATCCGAATTCAGATTCTACGATTTTGGAAACTTTGTTTGGATCCTGTAGGTTAAATGCCACATTTGCATATTCCGGCACCAATTGAGCCTTATCCATAAAGCCAAGCTCACCGCCTCGGCGAGCAGAAGCTTCATCTTCAGAATACAAACGAGCCAACACAGAAAATGGCATCTCACCTGATGTGATCTTTTGTGTATAATCGCGGAGCGTTTTTTTCACCCGTTCTATCTCAGATTGTGGAATTTTCGGTTCCATGGTAATAATCTGCACTTCCACCTGTGTCGGTATGAAAGGAATACTGTCGGCAGGAAGGTCCTTGAAATAACGACGAACTTCAGCAGGCACGATTTTTATTTCACCAATAAGGCTCTGTTGCATCTTCCGAACCGTTTGAGACTCACGTTCACTTTCGCGAAGCATTTCACGAATCTGAGACATCGACTTATTGAAGTATTCCTCCATCTTTTCCTTTGTTCCGATATTCTCAATCATCATATTCGTACGTCGTTCTACCATACTGATAACCTCCTGCTCGGAGACTTCAATACTGTCCAACTCCGCTTGATGAAGGAACAATTTCTGAATAGCTAATTGTTCAGGTATCACACAATACGGGTCGCCATCTATTCTTCGCCCTTCGTATTGAGCATTCAGGCGTTCATTTTCCACCTCTGATTTCAGAATAGCCTCATCACCGACAACCCATACAACTTCGTCGATAACATTGTTCTGGCCATATACTGTAATCACGGCGAATAACATTAGCATTAAAGCATAAACTTTCTTGATCATATCATTACTCATCTGAATTCAAATAATACTTTATTTCATGTTTCTCTGTAGCATCATCAACCAACTCTTTCTTGATATGATTGATAAAGTCAACTCGCTTCAGATTCATTAAAAAATCCTTTATCTCATCTTTGGCAAAATCCAATGGCTGCGCCTCACCTTTTGCCAAATAATCTTCTACATGCAAAAAATAATAATAAGCTGTATCCTGCACCTCAATGTTCCGATTTACATTCATGTAATTCAAATCATTCTTCCAAGATGAAGAAGGCAACTTACCCATTTCTTCTTCTACACTCTTCCACTGATCATAAAAATACTCATAAACGACTGCATTCCCGACACTGTATTTCTCTAGGTTGTCGATAGCGTCCTGTGATTTCTGGCGATACCAACGTCTTACGAGATTAATATCTTTGGCATGCAAAGGTACTTTTATGAACAATCCTTTAATCAACGGAGATTCAAGCCTAAACAATTCTTTATGTGCATTATAATAAGACTCTATCTCCTCATCACCTATCGTATTTTCCAATTTCTGGCGTACCAGTTCTTCTTGATAAGCATGTTGTATCAATGAACGTCTATAGGTCTCAACCAATTGGTTTATCTTCTCATCAGCAGCAATATTCTTTTTTGCAACATTTGTGAACAAGACATCCTCAACCCATTCCTCCACATATTGCTTTGCAAACTGGATGCTGTCTGTTTTCGACAAATTAACCGGGATAACTGAACGCAAATCCTCTTCATATAAGTATTGTCCATTCACCTCCACCACCGGAGTCTTCCCCTTATGGTCAGTTGAATGATTACATCCTACCAACATAAAGGTCATACAGGCCAATAACACGTAGATTTTTTTCATTATCTCCCAATTAATTTACGAAGATACAGTAAAATTAGATACGACCGTCATTATTAACGGTTTTTAAAACGTTTGAATATATTTCTACACGATATTTCTTCCGCAACTGTTTCGTCATCGACGTAACATTATCCTTTTGATAATCCTGCAGAACCAAAGTCCTGACATCTTGGAAGCTGGTCGGACCTTTTTTCATTTTCTTACCCATAACAAACGAATAGGGGTAGTCCTGTAAGCGTTCAGCCTTTGTACATTTAAAGACAAGCTCATCGATAAAATCATTCTTTCCCAGTTCAAACAATCCATAATCCATAATGGCATCAGCTTGTTCCTTATCTGCGAACAGGCGATCAAACGCTCTTTTCCAGTTTTCCATCGGTACATCCTTAAGATATTTCTTAATTGATTTCCCTGTTTTCTTATCTTTCGCATGGATTACCGCACCCTTATACCGAGGTAATTTCCATTTATATTTGTCTTGGTGTTGTTTGTAATAGTGTTCCAAAACAGCATCATCCCATTCTGATTGTTTTTCGTCAATCCACGAGAGTGAAGACGCCAACATCATATCTCGAATTTCTTGAAGCTGCCATTTTGAAGATGGATCTTGAAGCCCTTCGTTACCATTCTTAAGCCATGAGGATAAGAGGTTCAAATCAATTGCGGAGTTTTGTCGTCCTCTTTTCTCCAGACGTGAAGACAGTTCTTCAGCAACATCTTCGTATGGAGCTGACGATTGCTGTCCAACCCATTTCATAATATGAATACCTTTAGGTGAATAGAAAGGAACCGAAAAGCGCTGACTTCGTAAAGTGGAGAGTTGACTTTTCCATTCATTCAAATGTAGATCGACTGGCAACCAAGGCATAACCTCAGCAGAGATTTGCAAATCATTTCGTGATGACGTTTGTATCTTGTTCACTAACTGATTAAAGTCGGTACCCCGTTGTAACGCCAAATAGACAGAATCTATCCAGTTTTTTGCTTGTCGTTCATAGTTACAGTCAGCATGTTGCGGAACTCGCACGCTTATATGTGCCAATTTAACCCACTCCGTTGATTGCATTCGTTGTTGATTAGCTGTATAGAGACGTTGCTTCTCCAACAATTCCTTTTGCCCGTCTACAACACGACGTTTCAGAAGTTGATTATTCAAATAAGCAAATTGACTACGGAAGGATGTTGTTGTATCTAGACCGTTTTGTTCCGCATCATAAACTTTTAGCTTAAAATCAATATACGATTCCAGAAATGCATCTAAGGACATATTCGTCTTCTTCCACTGATAGACAAATTCCTCCTTCGTAACTGGTTTTGAGTCTATAGAAAACACGACTTCCCCTTGTGCTTGCAAATATTGCACAAACACAAGGAGAAGTCCTATTACAC
>CAMVLL010000102.1 GCA_947168315.1 uncultured Bacteroidota bacterium
AAATACAAATTAAACAAAAGAAAAACAAATATTTCTTGTTAAAAAGTTGAAGCATTGTATTTTACCAAACAAATCATAGTCGTCTGATTCTACGATTGTCACTGGATAGAACTGACCGATCTCCAATGTAGCATCGGTCGTAGGAATAAGTACCTCTGGATCTACTTCGGGCGAGTCGTATTCTGTTCTGCCTACATAGTATTTCCCTTCTACCCTGTCGATAATAGTCTTGAAGGTCTTTCCTATCTTGGCTGCATTCAGTTCGGCAGAGATGCCTTCCTGAATACCCATCAGTTCATCCAGACGAGCTTGTTTTACTTCTGTAGGGATGTTGTCCGTATAGTTTTGGGCGGAATAGGTTCCTTCTTCTTCGGAATAGGCGAAGGCTCCCATACGATCGAACTTCATTTCCTTAACAAAGGTCTTTAATTCATCAAAATCAGCCTCTGTCTCTCCGGGATGACCTACCATCAAGGTCGTTCGAATATGGATTCCTGGAACTTCTTTTCGCATCCGTTCAAGGAGTTCCAAGGTTGTTTGTTTGGTCACATGCCGACGCATAAGTTGTAACATGTGATCACTAATATGTTGTAAGGCGATATCCAAGTATTTACATACATTTGGATGCTCTCTCATCACACGCAGCAAGTCGTAAGGGAAATGAGCAGGATAAGCGTAATGCAGACGTATCCATTCCACACCTGGAATCTCCGCCATTCGTTCTATCAACTCCGGCAATTTCTGGGTCCCATAAAGGTCTACGCCATAGTATGTCAATTCCTGAGCGATGACTTGAAACTCCTTGACTCCCTTCGATACGAGTGTCTTTACCTCCTGAAGAATCTCTTCTATCGGACGTGACTGATGGGGACCTGTGATGATAGGAATAGCACAGTAGGAACACTTACGGTCACATCCTTCAGCTATTTTCAAATATGCATAATGACTTGGTGTCGTCAGTCGGCGATCAACAGCCAGTTCAGGTTTATAGGCTTTCCCTAAATCTGTCAACAGTTCATTCCAATTGAATTTTCCATAGAACTTATCGACCTGAGGAATCTCAACCTGCAACTCGGCCAGATATCGTTCGGAAAGACATCCCATCACATATAACTTCCGGAGTTTCCGGGCTTTCTTGGCTTCGCAAAACTCCAGAATTGTATTGATGGACTCTTCTTTCGCATCACCGATAAAGCCACAGGTGTTGATGACGGCGATCTCTCCTTGAGGATTCTCGGCGTCGTGAGTAACCGTATAGCCATTGGCTTCTAACTGACGAATAAGCCGTTCGGAATCTACCAGATTCTTCGAACAGCCCATCGTGATAATGTCTACAGTATTCTTTTTCATGAATGTTCCTGATCGCCAAAGAGTGAGTCGACAAACTCTTCCTTGTTAAAGGCTTGCAAGTCTTCAATGCCCTCACCTAAGCCGATATACTTAACAGGTATCTTGAATTGGTCGGAAATGCCAATGACAACGCCTCCTTTGGCGGTACCATCCAGTTTTGTAATCGCCATAGAAGTAACCTCCGTTGCCTTAGTGAACTGTTTGGCTTGTTCGAAAGCGTTCTGACCTGTGGAACCATCCAATACGAGAAGGACATCATGAGGTGCGTTTGGAACAACCTTATTCATCACATTCTTTATCTTAGTCAGCTCGTTCATCAATCCAATCTTGTTGTGAAGACGGCCTGCCGTGTCAATCAGCACAACATCTGCATCGTTGGCTACAGCCGAGCTTAGAGTGTCAAAGGCAACCGAAGCAGGGTCAGCACCCATCTTTTGCTTGACAACAGGAATACCTACGCGTTCGCCCCAGATATCCAACTGTTCCACAGCCGCAGCACGGAACGTATCGGCGGCACCAAGATAAACTTTCTTGCCGGCTTTCTTGTATTGATAGGCCAACTTTCCGATGGTAGTGGTCTTTCCTACTCCATTCACGCCCACAACCATTACGACGTAAGGTTTCACGCCCTCCGGAACAGAGAAATCGTTGGTCGATGAAGTATTATTCTCAGTCAGCAGGTCAGCTATTTCATCTCTTAGGATATGGTTCAGTTCCTGCGTATTCACATATTTTTCCCGAGCCACACGGTCTTCAATCCGGTGAATGATTTTCAATGTCGTATCAACACCGACATCCGAGGTAACCAGCACTTCTTCCAGATTATCAAGCACCTCATCGTCAACTTTCGACTTGCCAACGATGACACGAGCTATCTTACCAAATACACTTTCCTTTGTTTTGGATAAGCCTTTATCGAGTGTTTCTTTCTTTTCCTTCGAGAATAAATTAAATAATCCCATCTCCACCTCCTTTTTATTGCAGAAGCAAAGATACAAAAAAAGTTCCTCACATAGCACTATGTGAGGAACAATTTATGTAGCTAGACTTATTTACTTCTTAATATAGTCCTGAACCTTATCCGACGGAACCATTTCCTCGTCGAAATAATAAGCACCTGTCTTCGGAGACTTAACCATCTTGATCACCTTGGCATAAGTCTTACCTTCCTTGTTTGCTCCGTGCAATGTTGCAACTACTTTCTTTGCCATATCTCAATTATTTAATTTCCTTGTGAACAGTTACTCTTTTCAGAATAGGATTGTATTTCTTCAACTCCAATCTCTCAGTGGTATTTTTTCTATTCTTAGTTGTAATGTAACGAGAAGTACCCGGCATACCACTATCCTTCATTTCGGTACATTCAAGAATGACTTGCACTCTATTTCCTTTTACTTTCTTAGCCATTGTCTATCTCTCCTATTAACCAATAACTTTGATATCTTTCCAATCACAATATCCCTTTTCAACAGCTTCATTCAAGGCTGCGTCAAGGCCCTTCTTATTAATAATACGTAAGCCGTTAGCACTAACGTTCAGGCTAATCCAGCATCCCTGCTCTACATAGTAGAACTTCTTTGTAAACAAGTTCACATCAAAGACTCTCTTAGTTCTTCTTCTTGAATGCGAAACATTGTTGCCTCTCATGGCTTTTTTTCCAGTAATTTGACAAATCTTCGACATCGTTATCTAATTTTATTGTTTTCTTTTTCAGATTCCTCCCAAAACGGAGTGCAAAATAAATACTTTTCTACGAACAAACCAAGAAAAAACAAAAATAATTCTATTTTTCTTCCTCATTTTCTATTTTTTGGAGCAAATCCAGCATCAACTGCATGACTTTTTCGGTTGCATAGAGGGCATTCAACTCTCTTCCCTCATCGCCTTCCAGCTTTTTTGTCACAATGTGTTCACCATGGGCCGCCGCAATCCAAATCGTACCGACAGGCTTTTCTGGAGAGCCCCCTGACGGACCGGCAATTCCAGTTGTTGCCATTGCACAGTCGGTTTCCAAGTTCTTCATCGCCCCTTTCACCATCTCAATGACAGTCTCTTCACTCACCGCTCCCTTAGTTTCCAACGTCTCGTGCCGTACACCTAAGATTCGCTCTTTCAACTCATTGGAATAGGCTACCACACCTCCTTTGAAAAAGTTGGAACATCCCGCTATCGCTGTAATAGCAGCCGACAAAAGACCGCCTGTACAACTCTCAGCTGTCGATAGCGTGAGGTGTCTCTCCCAAAACAGATCGTTTATTTCCTTACTTTCTACCTTACTTTTTAATGACATTTTCCTTTTATTATAGTGTTACCCTCGAATAGGCGGGTAAATCAATACTGCAAAAATCGTGATCTAAATATTTGAAATAACCTGTCGTCGCAATCATAGCGGCATTGTCCGTAGTAAAACGGAACTTAGGAATGAAGATTTTCCAGCCAAACCGCTCAGCATGCTCCTTAAATGCATTGCGTAAGCCATTATTAGCAGAAACGCCTCCAGCCAACGCCACTTGCTTGATACGGGTATCTTTCGCCACCTTGCGTAACTTATCCATCAGGATCTCAACCACTGTCCGTTCCAAAGAAGCAGCCAAATCGTTCTTATGGTGTTCAATGAAGTCTGGATCTTCTTGAATCCAATCTCTTAACGAATAGAGGAAGGAGGTCTTCAAACCACTGAAACTAACGTTATATCCTTCGATGTGAGGTTTGTTGAACGTGAAGGCATGAGGATTGCCTTGCCGCGCCAACTTATCGATAATCGGGCCTCCAGGATAGCCTAACCCCATCACCTTCGAACATTTATCGATGGCCTCACCGGCTGCATCATCAATGGTCTGGCCCAACACTTCCATGTTATTATATGCATTTACCTTGATAATCTGTGAGTTACCTCCAGAAACGAGTAAACAAAGGAATGGATATTCAGGCTGGTCACCGTCATCATCAGGCTCACGAACGAAATTAGCGATGACATGGGCTTGCAAATGGTTCACATCAATCAAGGGAATTCCCAAAGAACGGGCAAAGCCTTTTGCAAATGATACGCCTACCAACAGCGAACCCATCAAACCGGGACCTCTAGTGAAGGCTACCGCACTTAACTGGCTCTTATCCACGCCGGCTTGACGTAATGCCTCTGATACCACCGGCACAATATTCTGTTGATGTGCTCGGGAAGCCAACTCGGGAACAACACCACCAAATGCCATGTGTACAGCCTGACTGGCTGTCACGTTTGACAGAAGGATACCGTCTTTCACGACAGCGGCAGAGGTATCGTCGCACGACGATTCTATACCTAAAATATATACTGGATTCATCATTTCCTCTTTAATAGGTTAGAATATCTAACCCGTGCTCTGTCATAACAAATGTGTGTTCCCATTGTGCTGAAGGTAATTCATCCTCGGTTATGACCGTCCAACCGTCTTCTTCATCAATGAAAACCTCCCATGTACCCATGTTGATCATTGGCTCAATGGTAAAGACCATTCCAGGTACCAGCAACATACCAGTTCTCTTCTTGCCGTAATGAACGACGTCGGGTTCCTCATGGAACTTCAGTCCTACCCCGTGTCCGCAAAGGTCGCGAACTACAGAAAAACCGTTCTTATGAGCATGCTTCTGAATTGCATTGCCAATGTCTCCGACAAAGCTGAATGGTTTGGCAGCTTCCATACCTATCTCCAGACATTCCTTGGCTACGTCAACCAACTTCTGTTTTTTAGGTGTGGTTTTGCCGATAACAAACATACGAGAGGCATCAGCATAATATCCATCAAGAATGGTCGTGCAGTCCACGTTGATAATATCTCCTTCTTGCAAAACCTCAAATTCATTAGGAATACCATGACACACTACTTCGTTGATGGATGTGCAACAACTCTTCGGAAACCCTTCATAGCCTAAGGTAGCAGGTGTTGCGCCATGTGCAATGGTATAGTCGTAAACCAATTTATCAATTTCCAATGTCGTCATACCGGCATGAATCTCCTGTGCAACCAGATCCAACACGCCCGTGTTCACGATTCCACTACGACGAATACCTTCAATCTCTTCCGGCGTACGTATCAGATTTCTAGAGGGGACCAAAAAACCTTTATCTTGAAAAGAAAGGATTTTCTTATCCATCTCAGTATATTCAACACCTTTAGGAACAACCCAATTATTTCTCTTTCTCATTTTTTCTTAATTTAGCGCACAAAGTTAAATCAAATAATCCACTTCTTGTCCTTTTATAGCATGAATTATTCTATTCGGGTGACAATAACATCATCATATGGAGTGAATAGTGCCATAATTCCTCCTTCTGTAGTACTCTTTTTGGACTTGATCAGCATGCTGACTACATACACAATCTCTCCTTCCTTATTTTTTTCCTCCATCTGATAAGATACAACCACGAAATTCTTGGAATTAAAAAGTTTGGATAATTTATGAAGAGTCTCTTCTTTGTGAGTCTGGAACTCGACTAATGAACTTTTCATACTGAAATCTTTCAACAGATAAGGAAGCAATTCCAGTCCCACCAATGTCAGAACAGCTGTTACGATTCCCAAGACATACATTCCAGCTCCTACAGCCAATCCAATGCCAGCCGTTGCCCAAATTCCTGCTGCAGTTGTCAGTCCTCGCACTACCTGACGCTGCAAAATAATCGTTCCTGCGCCAATAAAACCAATGCCGGTAACTACTTGTGCTGCCACACGCGCTGGATCATAACGGGCAATATCTATTTTTTCAATAACTTCGGTAAAACCATACTGAGACACTATCATCATCAATGCACTTCCTAACGAAACCAGAAGATGGGTTCGGTAACCTGCTTCCTTGGCTCGATATTCACGATCCAAACCGATAAAACCGCCTAAAAGGGCTGCCACAAACAATCTCAATATAAATTCTCCAGTCATACTCTTCGATTCATTATCGTACAAAAATACCTAAAAAATCAAATATTGTTGTATCTTCGCAAAGAAAAATAATCGAATCGGGAAAGATGAAATACAAGTTGATCGCTATTGACCTGGACGGAACACTGACCAACCAACGGAAAGAAGTGACTCCTCGTACCTTGGATGCTTTGATGCTGGCTCAGGAACAAGGACTACGACTGGTCATTGCCTCTGGTCGACCTACACATGGCGTCCTTCCCATCGCAGAACTGCTTCAACTGTCCCACCATGGCGGTTTTCTCCTCTCCTACAATGGAGCAGAAATATATGATTGTCAAACAGGAAAGATGATATATCGGCAACCTATCGACCCGTCTTTTCTTCCAACCATCTATCAGTATGCCCGTGACTATCATTTTGCCGTCGAGACTTTCAAGGATAATCTAGCCATCACCGAACAACCTGACGACCCGTATATCCAACGACAGGCACGAATTAACCGACTGACCATCACAAAGGTTACGGATTGGGTTGGAGAAATTGACTTTCCCGTAATGAAATGTCTGATTGTGGGTGAACCGGAACGCTTGGAACAACTGGAACAAGTGATGCGGCCAGAGATGGAGGGGAAGTTGAATATCTGTCGTTCCGAATCTTATTTTCTGGAAATCGTAGATAAAGATGTCGACAAGGCTTCTGCCCTTTCAAGACTATTAGACTATACTCATTGTAAACGTGAGGAACTTGTTGCCGTCGGCGATAGTTACAATGACATCTCCATGATCCGCTTTGCAGGACTGGGCGTAGCCATGGCAAATGCACCAGAAATCGTCCGCCAACACGCCGACGACATCACACGAAGCAATGACGACGACGGGGTGGCGGACTTAATATTAAGATTGTAAAAAGGAATTATACCTATTTTAATCTTTTACTTTCTTGTATTCCAAAAGGCAGAAATAGTATGTCCCTTTCTGATTAAACCAGTATGCATCGGATAGTTTTGAAAGACCTCCATCTACTGGAGGATTCACAAACGTCTGAACTTTGAGAACAAGTCTGTCTGAAGAAGCCTCCACAACCTCATAAAAATCAGTAGGATAATAATTCCAATGGAAAGCATAGTCCTTGTTATTAAATAACCATGAATAATTTCTTTGATAGAAATTAGTCCATTCCTCAAGAGTCCATGCATAAGCTATGGTGAGGAGCATATTATAGACATACGACCACTGCGTTTTGTATGTATCTTTAAATTCCCAATCTTTATGGGTAATGATAAAAGATTTATCACTGGAAATCTTGATTTGATAATAATCGAGCATGGGATTTGCAATTGTATTATCTTCCAATAACCCGTTCCAATCACCTTCGACTTTCTTCCCATCAACATATTTCTCAGCCGTTACACTGACTGCTTCCCAATGCTCGTCCTCTGCAGTCATAAGTGCCCGGCTTTCATATTTATTCTCAGATTTGAATCCATTTGCTTCCAATAAGCCAACATAATATTGTAATGTTTCCTGATACTGCGACTCGATGATTTCACCCCTGGTCAGAAGTTCATCGTCCGTGGCATCATCATTGCTGCACGAAAAGAAGGGGAAGCACAGTGCTGTGCATAATACAAATAATGTTTTTTTCATAATCACGTATTTTTAATGTTTTATATTTATAATAGCCTTTTTTCCCACGTTATAATTGCATGGATGTTCCCATGTCGTATTGAAACTGTAATAACCGTCATTTGAGTCGTTCCATCCCCAGGTCATATAATAACGGTAACTTAATGAAGAAGTACTGTAGTTTACTGTATAAAATTCTAGAGAAGGTTGCATTGCTTTTAAAACAATGCCATTCCCATAGACTGTTTTTTCAATCCCGGAACATACCCATGCGTGACCAACAGCATTCCAATAACCGGATTGTCCTCGCAAAAACACAGGTCTATGATTTTCTATTTCATTCCTAATAATAGCTTCGTCACACGTGCTGTCAATTTCTGCTGATGTATAGCCATAATTATGAAGAGCCGTCAATGCTTTTTGAATAGTTGATCCAGAACCACTGGGACCATTTGTCGTATTACAAGCCACATTTACATCCTTCAAAAAACTTGCAATCGGAGCGGCCGCCGAATGCGAAGATGTACTATTCGGCATATTCGACCAGTTAAAATTGGTGGGATATTCATGGTAACGCATGATTTGAGCAACAGCCAATGGAACACAGCCTACAACATCATTATTCGGAATACTATCGTTATATGGACTACTCTGATGCCATGTTGTTGTAACCAACGGACCAACATATGTCGTTCCACTTTCCCGAATTAGCACTAAACAATTGAAGCCAATTCCATCATACATATCTGTTCCATAGGTATAAGCATCATTGATAATCTGATCCCTCAACGTCGTAGATACACAACTGATATTGGAATTCATAAATGCGTTCAAAATATAAATATCATAACCCTCTGCTGCCCATTCCTCACAGCAAGCAAGTTGATAAGCCAGGGCATCGGACGCATCATATCTGGTCATGGCTGGTAAAACGTCCATAATAGGAACGGATTTAAATGCATACTTCAACCACTGTACACGATACTGTTCCTTAATGCTATCAGGCACCTCATCAATATGAGCAATATTTGCTTTCTCCTGCTCCAACCACATTTCTACAGGTCTGCCTTCCACTGCATTCATATCAAAATTTCCACTTTCTCCATGAGCAAGAATAGGCATATACTCTGTCGTTCCTGAAACAATAGCCCATCCCGCATCATCGGCATAATTGAAAACATACATTAATGGCTCTCCATTTTCTCCATTAATTGGAATCATTTCTTTAATCGCTCTATCACCTAGTTCTGTACGGGTGGAAACCTCTTGGTTTTGGGGAGAATCGAGCGCGGCTTTCCGAATTAGATCCATCGTGGTCAATGTCGTATCCACAACATATACCTTCAAACCCTTATACCGTTCCAACACATTATCTGTTATGGAAAGAACTGGTCCCCGCTCATTCGTACATGCGCCGAAAGCGAGAACACCTAACATCATCAAAAGCAATTTTTTCATTTTACCTCCTGTTTTTTTATATTACAAAAATAAATAAAGAAAAAACACTTTCATTTATATAAATCACTAACTATTGAAAATACTGCTTTAGCAGACC
>CAMVLL010000103.1 GCA_947168315.1 uncultured Bacteroidota bacterium
CTGCTCTTCTTCTGGGAAATCTGCGATCCAGTTCATGAACTTGTCGGCAAACAATGGGAACTCGCTCCATTCAGAGTTAGAGAATCGTAAGCTGATATCATCGGACAGTTTAAAGTCGCGTAACAGTAACTTCAACTTTGGAGCATACTGGCAGTGATACAGATAGTGTGGACTCTTCCAGCCAAGAATATGCTCTGCTCCTTCGGTCAACATACCTTTGAAGCCCATATCGGCAACGATAGAACCTATTTCATTATCATACAACAAACTTGAGTTACGGAATACCTTTGGAGTTTTGCCAAATACATTCTTAATCATTACCTGCATACGTTTCACTTCCTCGCGGAAACTTTCTTCGTTAGCAAGTGAAGATAAGCCATGTGAGTAAGGTTCGCACAGGATTTCGCAACCGCCTGTATCAACCAATTCATGAATCAGTTCGATGACTCTAGGAGCATGTACCTCCAACATTTCCATGGCAACGCCAGAAATAGAGAGAGCACACTTAAATGCACCGTTGCTCTTGTGTACCATATCGATCAGCGTAGTCAGTGCCGGTATGTAAGAACGTTCAGCCACATCATTGATAGCCTGTTCGTTTGCATAATCATCATAATAGTAGTGATCACGTCCAATATCAAAGAAACGGTATCTTTTCAAATGAATATTATGATGTATTTCAAAATAAAGACAAATTGTTTTCATATCTTATTTATTTAATTTTAACCCTAATTATTTACCAATCAAACGATCATAATGTTGACGAATCCTCAGACCAACATTCTCCCAGGTAATGCTATCCACTTCCTTCTTTCCTTCTTCTCGCAAATAATTATAGAGAGCCGGATAAGTACAGATGGAATAAATAGCATCAGCCATTGCGTGAATATCCCAATAGTCCGTTTTGATACATTTTGAAAGAATTTCCGCACATCCCGACTGATAAGAGATGATAGAAGGACACATACATTGCATTGCCTCCAGCGGAGAGATACCAAACGGTTCTGAAACAGAAGGCATGATGTACACATCACTTGATTTCAAAAGTTCATAAACTTGTTTTCCGCGCATGAATCCTGGGAAATGGAAGCGGTCGGCAATGCCTCGTTCAGCAGCCAAGTCGATCATTGCCTCCATCATATCGCCACTACCCGCCATTACGAAACGGATGTTCCGTGTACGATGAAGAACAAGGTTTGCAGCTTCAACAAAATATTCCGGTCCCTTTTGCATCGTGATACGTCCCATGAAGGTAACGATCTTCTCGTTAGGATGTGGGATTGGTTGAATATCCTGTATTTCCTGAGGCAAAGGTTCTACTGCGTTATGCATAGCGAACACTTTCCGAGGATCTTGATGATAGTGATTGATTACCGTCTGTCGTGTCAGTTCACTTACACAAAGAATACAGTCGGCATAATCCATACCGTTCTTTTCTATACTATAGACCGTTGGGTTCACATTACCACGGCTACGATCGAAGTCGGTAGCATGAACGTGAATAACCAAAGGTTTACCGCTAATCTGTTTTGCGTGAATACCTGCCGGATATGTCAGCCAGTCATGAGCGTGAATGAGGTCATAGGTCTCTGTCCGTGCGACAACTCCTGCAACGATCGAGTAGTTATTAATCTCTTCATGCAAGTTGTCAGGGTATCTTCCGGAGAATTCAAGACAACCTAAGTCATTCAGGTTCATGTAGTTGAAATCAGCATAGATATGACTTCGCATATCATAATAGAGTTGCGGACTCATCACATGCCCGATTCTGCGTTGTACATAATCAGCGTTCACATCCCGCCATCCGATAGGAACGCAGTTCATACCGATAATCTTGGCAAAGCGTTGATCTTCGTCACCCCATGGTTTAGGAATGCAGAAAGTGATGTCCATATCTTCCTGAGCAGCCAAGCCTTGTGTCAAACCATAGCTTGCCGTACCCAAACCACCTAAAATATGAGGAGGAAACTCCCATCCAAACATTAATACTTTCATGTTAATTCCTCCTTATTTATAAGTTATACTTACTTAACATATACAGACTCCGTAAGATCTCGGCCACGTTCAGTGCGAAAGAGACAGCACCTCTACCACGGAACGGTGGGTTTCCATCGAACAGTTCAGGTATAGATCCGATACAATGGCTCGTCATCTCATCCTCGTAACTAATCAACTGTCGTTGAATGAAGTTCAATGAGCTCATCTTATGAATCTTGAAATAGGCCTCGAAGTAGAAACCTTCCAGCCAAGGCCATGCCGTTCCCTGATGATAAGCATAGTCGCGTTGGAGTTGAGGACCGACATAATTCGGATTATAGCCTCCGCTCTTCGGACTTAACGAACGTAATCCCTTAGGCGTAAGAAGTTCCTTTGTGACGATATCGACAACCCCCTTGCGCTGTTTAGCGTTCAGTGGTGAATAATCGAAGGCACAGGTGAAAATCATATTTGGACGAACACTCCAATCCATCATGTTACCATCCACGAAATCAAGGAGATATCCGTATTCATTCAAGAATGTTTCAACGAAAGATACAGCACATTTCTCGGCCAATTTATTATAAACCTCGACACTCTTGTCACCACTTTCTTGCAACAGGTCGGCTACGAAACGCAAAGCATTATACCAAAGGGCATTGAATTCTACAATGTATCCTGTACGAGGGACAACCGGTCGTCCGTTTGCCGTTGAATTCATCCAGGTGATAGCCTTATCTTTACCATCCGCATAAACCAAACCATTTTCATGAACGAACAAGTTTTGGTGACGGCCATCCCGAATGAAGTCAATGATCTCCTTCAGTAAGGCTCCGTATTTCTCACGACATTTATTTCGTGACACCATCTTCGCATATTGCTGCATACACCACACTGCCCACAAGAGAACATCCGGATGATGCATCTCATAGATCTTCAATGTAGTTGGAATATCGTTCATAAAGTCTTCCAGAGCTTTACGAGCTGTTTCCATCACCTGCTCATACTTTGAGATTTCCTGATTTGCGAGGGTAAGACCCGGCAAAGCGATGAACATATCTCTTGCACGGCACTTGAACCAAGGGTATCCAGCCAGAATATAATAGTTATCTCCTTGTTTGTTCAAGAACTGGTGAGCGGCATTCACGAGACAGTGTTGGAAGTTATCCCGAGGAGTACGCTCTGCCTCTTCTTCTTCGAACACACGTTTCAGACGTCGGGTATGTGCTTCGCTGACACCAGCAGAAAAGACGACGGTCTCTCCTTTCTTTATATCAAATTCGAAGTAGCCAGGAACATACAAATCCTCATTGAAATCATATCCTCGCTCCTGCTCCTTTGGATATTCCATGCCACGATACCAATCCGGTTGATAGTGGAATTCGTTCTTTTTGTTCAACTGCATGTACAGATCAGGATAACCATGATACATACAAGTCTTGATACCATTATCCACAACTGTATACTCACGACTTGCCTGTGCGTTTTCATGAGTATATTGACGTACGCTGCGGAAAGCCAAGAAAGGACGTAACCTGATTTTCGTTGCCGAATGAGCATCGACGAGCGTGTAACGTATTAAGATACGATTCTCGTAATGGACAAACAACTTTTCCTTTTTCAGAATCACTCCACCTACCCTATATAGGGTTGTCGGCAGTTTATCACACTCATACTCTCGGATATACTTATGACCTTTAGGACTAAAGTTATTCCCTTGATATTTATGGAGGCCGAGATTAAACTCAGCCCCATGTTGAATCACAGTTTCATCCAAGGATGAAAGCATAACGTGATTCTCATCATCCAATTCTGGAATAGGGATTACTAATAAGCCATGGTACTTCCGAGTATTACAGTCTACAATAGTAGAACAATGGTAAGCTCCTGAACGATTAGTCCTCAAAACCTCCTTTGGCAAGGTAGCTTCGAGGTTCGTCATAAGAGTCTTGTCAAATTGCAAATAACTCATAGCTATTATATTAAGGTATTAAAAAACTCAAATTTGAAAGTAGACATTCCTACACGCTTTCAAAATTAACTAAATAAACATAAAAGAAAAATTAAAACGCAAAAAAAAACATATTTCTACCAAAAATAGGCAATAAAGGGCCTCTAAAACTTGTTTTTTGCTTATTAGAAGGCGTTTATTCGCATACTTCTGAACTTATCATTATGAATACTATTAACAAAACATTAAAAGTTTCAATGTATAGATTATTTTATGTGGAATGACAGATTTCTCGACATTTGATTTCTATCTTCGAATTTTTTATTTCAAAATCTGAGTTTTTGAGCGTAAAAACTCGAATTTTTAGCACAGAAACTCGATTTTTGCACCAGAAAACTCGAATTCTGAAAAGGGGTACCTGAAGATAAGGACAAAAGCCCTAACATTTATTAACTATCAATAAAGACGTATTACAACAAAACCTGTGTTTATACTCTTAGAAAAACACTTTTTCATTTCGAAAAAAACAAGATATTCAAATAATAACTACATTTGCAAAAAACAAAGCTATGAGGAAGAAAATCTATCGTGTAGAAACCTTAATTATGTCGGGAGTTCTGGGCCTTCTTGGCTTTTCTTGCTCCGACATAAACGGAGAAACACCTGATATGTATGGTACTCCTATCACTGATTATGTCGTTAAAGGAACTGTAACCGATGAAAACCAAAAGCCGATCAAAGGTATTCAGGTGATAAACAGTTACGATTTTACCTATGCACCGAACGTAATAAAAGATACTACTTATACGAACGAAAAAGGACAGTTTGAGGGAAAGATGAAAGGATACAATTCGCTATCTAAGGTAAAAACTGAATTCAATGATATTGACGGCGACCAGAATGGAGGTTCTTTCTCAAATGAAGTTCAAAATAACACGAATTCCGACTTCGTTCAGACAAAGGAAAATAAAGGTTGGTTCAATGGTGAATTTACCTTGACGTTAAAACAGATACTAAAGAAAAAGCAATAAAGATGAAAAAGCTTATCCACTATTTATTGACTGCGATAATTGGACTCTTAGGGTTCTCTTGCAAGACCACGCAAAAGGCTATAGACCAAGAAGATCAGAAGAAAATTATTGAAGAGCCTGTTTATAAACTGATGTATGGTGTTCCTCCTGTTCACTACGAAATAAAGGATACCGATATCAAAAAGGAATAATCCTAAACGTCAGCCATGAGTCTATCATTACGCCGGAAACTGGCCTTAGAGATCTCACGTAAGTTACAAAACGACAAGATTGCAGAACATCCCCTGAGACAATTGTTTTGGGAATGCACGTTACGCTGCAATTTGCATTGTCGCCATTGTGGAAGTGACTGTAAACAGATCACTTCTACCCCAGATATGCCCAAGGAAGACTTTCTGAAGGTATTGGACCTGGTGAAAACGAAGATGGACTCACATAGCGTATTCATCATCCTCACCGGTGGGGAGCCGCTAATGCGACCAGATATTGAGGAATGTGGACGAGAGATCTACGCTCGTGAGTTTCCATGGGGTATGGTGACCAACGGACTGGCTCTTACACCGAAGAAATACGAGGGATTGCTCAAAGCAGGAATTCATTCCATGACCATCAGCTTGGACGGACTTGAAGAATCGCATAATTGGATGAGAGGGAACGAGCATAGTTTCCAGAATGCATCCAAAGCCATCGAGATGGTTTGTAAATCGAATGCTATTGCTTTTGACGTGGTAACCTGCGTAAATCGGAAAAACTATCACGAACTACCTGCTATCCGCGATTTTCTCATCAGCATAGGACTGAAACAATGGCGATTGTTTACTGTCTTCCCTATGGGACGCGCTGCCAACGACCCGATGTTACAACTTTCGAACGAAGAATTCAAAGGGACCTTTGAGTTTATCAAACAAACTCGCAAGGAAGGTAAGATTCATGCGAATTATGGCTGTGAGGGATTCCTCGGAAACTATGAAGGCGATGTTCGCGACCATTTTTTCTTCTGTCAAGCAGGAGTAAGCGTAGCATCCGTTTTGGCAGATGGTTCCATTTCGGCTTGTCCTAGTATTCGTGCCGACTACCATCAAGGAAATATCTACCGAGATAATTTCTTGGATGTATGGGAAAAACGATTTGTTCCTTACCGCGATCATTCCTGGATGAAGAAAGATGAATGTGCCGACTGCAAATACTTCCGTTATTGTCGTGGCAACGGCATGCATCTTCGTGACGAAAACGGGAAACTCCTCTTCTGTCATCTCAAACGTTTGGAAGAACGATAACAAAAACACAAGAATACATATAAAATCCGCAAAGGGTATTTTGCGGATTTTGGGCCTGGTGAACCCTAAGGGTTCACCTTTTTGATTTTTCCAACTTTACAATCATTTGAAAATAAGCAAATTACAAAACCGGTGAAGGTGAAGGCTATTTTTTAATTTGAGAGCATAGGGGGAATAATGGGACCAATAAACCTACTTTCTAAGAGTTTTGAAGTTATCTATTCCACTACGATATAAATCTGACAAGAAGTATCTTCCGTAACGGGAGTCAAAGAGAGGTAGCCGCTTTGGATTTTAGAAGATGAAAGGTGAAGGGGATATTGTTCCGTCATCAGACGATGAGATTGTAAGGCCATTCCTGGTTTAGAATAGTATTCGATATGGAAGAAACCTTGAGAAGAAGGACTAATATAGCGGTCGAAAAGGATGCGGGTGACGACACCCATATTCATTCGCAAGTTCATTTCCACACATGGATGAAGCAGATATTTCTCCCCTTCCCGACAAATCATCATGTCGATTCCAAGGTATCCTTTATAAACACCATGTATCACTTCGGATAAAAGATGTTCCAATATGGATTTCACCTCATTCAACACTTTCGACGGAAGATATGCCGTCAGGTGTCGCTCAATGGCAGCATCAGATGCCAGCCAATTACGTTTGTAAACTCCATTGTCATCGGTTTCAAACAATGAATAGCCAGCAAAATGAACTGTTCCATCAGCATCGGAATAGAACTCCATGGCAAAATCGACTGCTTTTTCGTATGCCGGTTCACCTACGATACATTGCTGTATGCTGATTGTTCGCTGAATCCAACTCCTTTGCGGTGGCTCGACTTGTGAAGAAGAAAGGAAATGAATGCCACGTCCACTGCCCGACCACGGTGCTTTCAACACCACTCGCTCATATTGAGAGAGAAAAACATCGACTTCGGATTCATCTCTTAAAATCCACGAGGATCCCAACAACGGACCTCTCACCTTTTCTCTCAACATCTGTAATAAAGAAACAACAGTCGTACGAGCCGACAATTGCCGTATTGTGTTCATCTGTTCTTTATCAGGGAAGGCCGTAGATACGATATTTTGCTCCAGAAGAGTACGACATAAGGCTGGATTCCACCCCCAAGGAACAATGCGATTAAATAGAGGAATCACGTCTGATACAAACGACACATCCAAATTGAACGGACAAGTGGATAGAAAAGCCTTAATGTCCTCCATATTTGATACGAGCACGGTACTGCCATTCTCAGCATACCATGCCGGGATGAATGACAAATCATCCTTCATCTTTTGAACACTGCGACGAATCACAAAACGTGATTTGCCGTGCGCCAGTGCCATATCATTCTCAGGATTAAACAAATACAGACTCTTATCCATTCGTATTTTAGCATTTTCCTTGATGTAAAGTTAGTGCAAATAAAGTGTATCAAAAAATAATCTTCAAATAATCATGGAGTATTAGGATAATTTTGCAAACTCCACTTTGCAAAGTGAAATAGTTTTTGTATCTTCGCATCCAAATTGTAAGTGAAAAAATGGAAACTTTTTACAGGACACATCAATATCTCGTGGAACACGTACAGGCTCCCGTCCGACGTATCCTGATGGATGAAATTAACTGGCAAGATCGGTTGATTGGCATCAAGGGAACACGAGGTATTGGAAAAACGACTTTCCTGCTCCAATACGCCAAGGAGAAATACGGTTCGGACCGTTCATGCCTGTATATCAACATGAACAATTTCTATTTCACCAATCATTCACTGTCCGATTTTGCACAGCAGTTTGTGAAGAATGGCGGAAAAGTATTGCTCATCGATCAAGTTTTCAAATATCCGGAATGGAGCCAGGAACTGAGGAAAAGCTATGACCTCTTCCCTGACCTTCGGATAATCTTCACCAACTCCTCTGTGATGCAACTTGAGGACTATCCCGAATTGAAGTCGATATGCAAGTTGTATCATCTTCGAGGTTTTTCGTTCCGTGAATTCTTGAACCTAAAGACCGGACATTCCTTCCATCCATACTCTTTGAACGAGATTTTGGAAAACCACGAAGCGATTGCCGAGACCGTTTTACGCAATTGTAATCCGCTCGACTTCTTCAAGGATTATCTGCATCACGGTTTCTATCCGTTCTTCCTGGAGCATCGCAACTACTCGGAGAACCTATTGAAGACCATGAACATGATGATTGAGGTGGATATCCTTCTTATCAAGCAAATAGAGTTGAAGTATCTGTCGAAGATTAAGAAACTCCTCTACCTATTGGCCGTTGATGGAACCGTTGCTCCGAACGTAAGTCAGTTGGCTAAGGAGATTGAGACATCGCGTGCTACCGTCATGAACTATATCAAATACTTGTCGGAGGCCCGTCTTATCAATTTGATCTATCCTGTAGGTGAAAGCTTTCCGAAGAAGCCTGCCAAACTGATGATGCATAACACCAATCTGATGTATGCTATCTATCCTATCAAATTTGAAAAGCAGGATGTGATCGACACTTTTTTCATGAATGCCTTATACAAAGGTCATCAAGTATGCAAGGGTGATCGAGGAACATCTTTCCTTATAGATGGGAAATATCATTTCCGTACCAGCATTGACGAAGGAGGAATCCGCAATAATCAGCGTACATACGTAGCCGTAAGAAATATGGCGATTGGTCATGGTAACCTGATACCATTATGGTTGTTAGGTTTCATATATTAATAATGATTTTAAATTAATTCTAAATAAATTTATGTGTATGACTAAACAAAAGAAATTTATCACTTGTGATGGTAACGAAGCTGCTGCTCATATCAGTTATATGTTCAGCGAAGTTGCAGCAATTTACCCTATCACTCCATCATCACCGATGGCAGAGCATGTTGACGAATGGGCAGCCAAAGGCAGAAAAAACCTGTTCGGTCAAACTGTTAGTGTTCAGGAAATGCAATCAGAAGGTGGTGCTGCCGGTGCACTCCACGGTTCTCTTCAGGCAGGTGCATTGACTACAACGTTTACAGCATCTCAAGGTTTGTTGTTGATGATAC
>CAMVLL010000104.1 GCA_947168315.1 uncultured Bacteroidota bacterium
AAACCATCGGGATTATCCTGAAATTGGTTATCGCCCTGGCAACGGCCCTTGCCGGTGCCCTGGGCATCAGTGCTGCCATCACCTAACCTTAGCAAATTCGCCCACACAATGCAGTCGAATTGCAAATTCAACTAACAATCGCTTCAAACTGAATGTGTGTTGCGGGCCTACACAAGGTAGGCCCTACAGGGCGGATTCCTTCACCCTTTTCAGGGTTTACAGCATTTTCTCTAATTGTTCGACGGCAGAGGTGATATCTTCCGCGAACTGTTTATGATCTCTTAGGAAATCAACCTTCCCACCTGCGATTTCCTCATATAATTCCTGACTCATCTCATCGATATACGAGGCGATGGCATATTCGATGTCATCCTTCTGCCATCCCATAGTAGAATGAATATATACATTGCGCTTCTGGTGTAGAAAACTATAGGCGGTCTCTATGCTGTCTTTCGTAATCATTTGTCAAAACCTATTGGTCTGAACTGTTTTTGTTGTTCACTATATTCGAATCCGTTCTTGTACAAATAGTCGATAAGTGCTTTGGGCTCTTTATCGAAAGCATAGCACAATGATTCCAGAGACTCATATTCTTCGTCTCGAAGGAGCATATTGACACTTGAAACGAGTATCGCAGGGTCGTTAGGCAGATAATCCATTCTTAGATCTATTTAATTGGGACTGCAAAGTTAGACAAAACTCTTGAAAACTTGATAAATGCATGGGGAATTGATGAGAAAAGCATGCGTTTTTTCAAAAGGTTTTACAAGTTAGCTTTATTGTACATTATATATATACTCGTTTAATAAAAATTAAGAGAGTTTTATCGCCTCCTTCTATTAAAAATGCTAACTTTGGACGTCTTAATAGAAACAAATTGATAAAAAACTAATAGTTATGAAAAATTCAGTTATTACTTTCCCAGTGCCGGCAAACGAACCGGTTAAAGGTTACTTAGTAGGTTCTCCAGAACGTGTTGCTCTTGAGATGGAGTTAGAACGTCAAAGCAATACAGTAGTAGATATTCCAATCATCATTGGAGGTAAGGAAATCCGTACGGGTAACACAGGTAAGGTTGTTTGCCCTCACGATCATAACCATGTACTCGCAACTTATCATAAGGTAAGTGAGAAAGAGGTTAAGATGGCGATTGATGCTGCAATGGAGGCTCATAAGATTTGGTCAAAGACAGACTGGACAGTACGTGCAGGTATCGTAATGAAGATGGCAGAGTTGTTGGCAACCAAGTATCGTCCTATCATGAACGCGGCATGTATGCTCGGTCAAAGTAAGAACTTCTATCAGGCAGAGATTGACTCAGCTTGTGAGACTATCGACTTCTTCCGTTATAACGTACATTATGCATCCAAGATTTACTCTATGCAGCCAAAGGATGGTATCGGTCAACTGAACCATACAGAATACCGCCCATTGGAAGGTTTCGTTTTGGCAGTGACTCCGTTTAACTTTACTTCCATCGCCTCCAACTTGTGTATGACTCCTGTTTTGATGGGTAATGTTGCATTGTGGAAGCCTTCAACCACTGCTTTGTTGAGCAACTATTATCTGATGAAGCTCTACAAAGAGGCTGGTCTTCCTGACGGCGTTATCAACTTCCTCCCAGGTAGCGGTGCATTGATCGGTAAGGTAAGTACAGAATCTAAATACTTCGCCGGTATCCACTTCACTGGCTCTACAGAGACATTCAAGTCGTTGTGGCAGCAAGCTTGCTCTCATCTTGATAACTATATCTCTTATCCTCGTCTGGTTGGTGAGACTGGTGGTAAGGACTTTATCTTTGTTCACCCTTCCGCTGATCCGAAGGCTGTGGCAACGGCTGCATTCTGTGGCGCATTCGAGTTCCAAGGTCAGAAGTGTTCTGCAGCTTCCCGTATGTACATCCCGAAGAGCATGTGGCCAGCAGTATTGGAAGATGTGAAGAAGATGTGCGCTGAGGTGAAGATGGGTGACGTGCAGGATCCTTCCAACTTCATCAACGCTGTTATCGATGAGGCTTCATTCGATAGAATCAAATCATATATCGACTATGCAGCGGCTTCCGATGAGGCAAAGATCGTAGTGGGTGGTAAGTGTGACAAGTCAGTTGGTTACTTCGTAGAACCAACCGTTATCGAGACATGCAATCCTCGTTTCAAATCAATGGAGGAAGAGATCTTCGGTCCGGTAATCACCGTTTATCCTTACGACGATGATAAGGTTGATGAGACTGTGAAACTTTGTGATGAGACTTCTCCTTACGGCTTGACAGGTGCTGTCTTTGGTAGAGACCGCTTGGCTGTTGAGAAGATCGCTGATGACCTCTGCTATGCTGCAGGTAACTTCTACATCAATGATAAACCGACAGGCGCTGTCGTTGGTATGCAACCGTTTGGTGGCGCTCGTGCATCTGGTACAAACGACAAGGCTGGTGGTGAGTTCAACCTGATTCGTTGGATCATCCCAAGAGTAATCAAGGAAACATTGGTATCACCGACTGACTATCGTTATTCTTATCTTAAATAAACGATTATGAAACGGATTATCCCTCTAATATTAATTGCTATGGCTTTTGCATCTTGTAAAGAGGTGCAAAAGCCTGCAGTTACTGATGAGACTGCTGCTGTTGAAGAAACACTTGTTATCCCTTCCATCAAGGTGACAACTCCTCCGGATTCATTGAATCTGGATCCTTTTTATAAGAAATATGTGGATGTGAACGGTATTCCTCTGGTGTCTTCCTGGAGAGTGCCTGACTCTTGTTACGTGGCAGCTCACCGTACATTGTATGCTATGACAAGCATGCTGTCGCCTGAGATAAGAAATGCCATGGTAAAAGCACATGCTCGTGTAGGTATTATGGCTCGTTATGAAGGTACGACGGACATTCCGGAGCATCATGAGCTTATCAATGATACTACCTTGAACTGGAACTTGCGTGCAAGAGGTCTGGGCGGAACGATAGAAGAGCCGTTGACAACCTGTGCTGAGGAGAATATCCTCGCTTATCAGATTGATAAGTACCATGCTGAGGACATTCTGATTCATGAATTCTCACATGCCATTCACTTGATTGGCATTATTCAGGTGGATACTGATATCAATGACCGCCTTGAGAAACTGCTCGCCAGCGCAAAGGAAAAAGGTTTGTGGAAAAATACGTATGCCGAGACAAACATCGCCGAGTATTTTGCAGAAGGTGTACAAAGCTGGTTCAATGTAAATGCGGAGATGCCGCATCCGGATGGCAAGCATAATTGGGTGAACACACGTGAGGAATTGAAGGAATATGATCCGGACTTGTATAACTTACTTGCAGAGTATTTCCCTGCTACGAATCTTCAAATTAGTAAACATAAGAAAATAAATATTTACGGTCCAAATGGTGAATATAAATAAGGAAACATATATACAAAGACGTTCGGCCCTAAAGAAGACAGTGGGCAATGGTGTCCTCCTGTTCTTAGGTAATGGCGAAGTCGGAATGAACTATCTGGATAATACATATCATTTCCGTCAGGATAGCTCGTTCTTCTATTACTTTGGTTTGGATTATGCTGGTTTGGCTGCTGTAATCAATGTGGATGAGGATGAGGAAATCGTCTTTGGTGACGAGCTGACGATCGATGATATCGTGTGGACAGGTATACAACCGACCTTAAAAGAAAAGAGCGAGGTGGTAGGTATTCACAAAACCATGCCTCTGAAGGACCTCAAAAACTATTTGTCTAAGTCTCAGGCTAAAGGACAGACCATTCACTTCCTTCCTCCTTATCGTGGCGACCATCAGGTATGGTTGCAGGAATTGTTCGGATTGTATCCTGCGGAACAAGCATCAAAGGCTTCTGTTCCTTTCATCAAAGCTATTGTTAATCAGCGGAATCATAAGACAGCCGAGGAAATTGCCGCTATCGAGGAGTCAGTGGATATCAGTACGGAGATGCACCTGGCTGCTTATCGTACGGTTCGTCCAGGTATTCATGAGGCAGAAGTGGCTGCCGCTGTTCAAGAGGTGGCTTGCCGTCATGGAAACCTTTCTTTCCCGATTATCGCTACCGTTCAAGGTCAGGTATTGCATAACCACGGCTTTATCCATACCTTAAAGGATGGCGACCTGTTCCTTTTGGACGCAGGCGCAGAGACGAAATGGCATTATGCCGGCGACTTGTCGTCTACCATGCCGGTAGGAGATAAGTTCACCGAACGTCAGGCCTTGATTTACAACATCCATTTGGAGAGCTTCTATGCGGCAGTGAACGCGTTGAAGTTGGGCGAGCCTTTCCGTAACGCTCATATTGCTGCGGCTGCAAAGATCGTAGAGGGTATGAAAGAAATCGGTCTGATGAAAGGTAATGCACAGGATGCTGCCGAAAGTGGCGCTTATGCCTTGTTCTTCCCATGCGGTCTGGGACATATGATGGGACTGGACGTTCACGATATGGAGAATCTCGGAGAACAATACGTAGGTTATCCTGAGGGACAAAAGAAGAGCACTCAATTTGGATTTAAGTCATTGAGACTGGCTCGTCCGCTGGAACCGGGATTTGTCTTTACCGTAGAGCCGGGTATCTATTTCATCCCGGAACTGATCGACCGTTGGAAAGCGGAGAAGCAGTTCACTGACTTTATTAATTATGATAAACTGGATGATTGGAGAGGATTCACCGGATTACGTAACGAACTTGACTATGTCATGACCGAGAATGGTCCTCGTCTATTGGGTAAGATTAAGAAACCTATGACCATCGAAGAAGTGTTGAACGCTAAAAACAGTAAATAACGAAATAATCTAATCGAATAATAAATGAACTTTTCAATTAAGCACCCAGAGAATAATGGTGGTATGAACGATCGTATCAGACGCCTGCGTCAGCAGAACTTTGATACTCCAACCACCTTGAGTATAGAAAGAGCACTCATCGAGACCGCTTTCTATAAGAAATACTACGGTACAATGCCTATCGCAGTGTTGCGTGCGAAGAACTTCTATGAGATCTGCAAAAAGAAAACACTTTATATCGGTGATGATGAGTTGATCGTTGGTGAGCGTGGCCCTGTTCCTAAGGCCGTTCCTACCTTCCCTGAACTGACTTGTCACTCTGTAGAAGACCTTCACACCTTGGATACACGTGAGCTGCAGAGCTATCACATCAGCCAAGAGGATATCGATACGTACGAGAAAGAGGTTATCCCTTACTGGGAAGGAAAAACTCAGCGTGAACGTATCTTCAACCACGTCTCAAAAGAGTGGGAGGAGGCTTATCATGCCGGTGTCTTCACAGAATTCATGGAGCAACGCGCTGCCGGCCATACGGCTATGGATGGCAAGATGTACCATGTCGGTCTGTTGGATCTGAAGAAACGCATCGAAGATAAGATCGCTAACTTGGATTATATCTATGATCCGGAAGCAACCGATAAGCAACAGGAATTAGAAGCAATGGCTATCTCCTGTGACGCTGCGATCCTTTTTGCTGAACGTCATGCTCAACTGGCTGAGGGAATGGCTGCTAAGGAGACTAATCCTCAACGTAAGGCTGAACTCCTGAAGATTGCCGACGTTTGCCATTGGGTTCCTGCTCATGCTCCACGCGACTTGTGGGAAGCTATTCAGATGTACTGGTTCGTTCATCTGGGTACGGTTACCGAGTTGAACGGTTGGGATAGCATGAATCCTGGTCATATCGATCAGCATCTTTACCCGTTCTACAAGAAGGGACTGGAGGATGGAACGCTGACTTACGACAAGGCAAAGGAATTGATCTCTTGTCTGTGGATCAAATTCAACAATCAGCCCGCTCCTCCAAAGGTTGGAGTGACCGCTTTGGAGTCGGGAACATACAATGACTTTACGAACATCAACATCGGTGGCGTGGATCGTAACGGTAATAGCGCAACGAACGAGATCTCTTACATGATTCTCGAGATTCAAGAGGAATTGCACGAACTGCAGCCGGGCTTAAGTATCCATATCGCTGAGAATCCACCTGATGAATTCCTTATCGAAGGTATTAAGGTCATCCGCCAAGGACATGGCTATCCTTCAGTATTCAATCCTGATACATACGTACAGGAGCTGGTTCGTCAAGGAAAAACACTGGAAGACGCTCGCGAGGGTGGTTGCTCAGGCTGTATCGAGGTAGGTGCGTTCGGTAAAGAGGCTTACCTGCTGACTGGTTACTTGAATACTCCTAAGATCTTGGAGATCACATTAAACAATGGTATCGACCCGATGACAGGAAAGAGGTTGGGCCTTGAGACCGGTGATCCACGTAACTTCAAGTCGTTTGAGGAACTGTATGAGGCATGGCACAAGCAAATGATTTATTTTGTTAACCTGAAACTCTCGGTGAACAACTACATTGAACGGATGTTCTCATTATATGCTCCGGCAACCTTCCTGAGTTTGTTCATAGATGACTGTATTGAGAAAGGTAAGGACTACTATAGCGGTGGTGCCCGTTACAATACGACGTATATCCAATGTACTGGCTTGGGCACGATTACCGACTGCTTCACGACCATCAAGAAACATGTCTTCGAGGAAGGTAAATATACGATGGACCATATCCTCAAGGCTTGTGCAAACAACTTCGAGGGTGAGGAGAAGATGCGTCAGTATATCCGCAACCATACTCCTTTCTTTGGAAATGATGATGAATATGCCGATACCATCGCTGTCAGAGTATACAATGACTTGGTAGATGCTATCGAAGGACGACCCAATATCCGTGGTGGAAAGACATACTTGAATATGTTGAGTACGACATGCCATAACTACTTCGGTTCTGTTTGTGGAGCTACTCCTAATGGCCGTTTCGCTCACTTCGCAATCAGTGACGGTACATCACCGGCTCATGGTTCCGATAGCTGCGGTCCTACATCGGTCATCAAGTCGTTGGGTAAGCTGGATCAGACAAAGAGTGGCGGTACCTTGTTGAACGTTCGTTTCGTTCCTGCATTGTTGAAACGTGATGAGGACTTGAAGAAACTGGCAAGTCTGATCCGTACTTATTTCAAGTTCGGTGGTCACCACATTCAGTTCAATATCGTTGATACAGAGACCTTGCTGGATGCTCAGAAACATCCGGACGAATACAAGGACTTGCTTGTTCGCGTAGCTGGTTACTCGGATTACTTCAACGATATGACTGAGCAACTGCAAAACGAAATTATTGCTCGTACTGAAAATAATGAATTGTAAAGATGGCGTTGATTTTTGATATCAAACGATATGCTATAAATGATGGTCCTGGTATCAGGACCACCATTTTTATTAAAGGATGTCCATTACGCTGCGTATGGTGCCATAACCCTGAGAGCTGGAGTCCGCAGACCCAGAAACTTTATAAGAAGAGTAAATGTATCGGATGCCAAAGCTGTGTGGAGGTTTGTCCGATGCATGCCATCGAGCTGACAACCAACGGTATTATGCCGACGGATTCGGAATGTATCCAGTGTGGTCTCTGTGCTGAGGAGTGCCCGACAAAGGCGATGGAGATGTGCGGAAAGAACTATACCATGGATGAGCTCATGGCTCAGATCGAAAAAGAACGGGATATTATGACCGATAGCCATGGGGGCGTCACCCTTTGCGGAGGAGAGCCGTTGATGCATGCGGATTATTCGCTGGAGATACTACGTGAGTTGGGTAAAAGAGGTTTTCACCGTACTGTTGATACGACTTTGTTTGTCGACTCACAGAAACTGAAGGAGGTGGCAGCCAACTGCGAACTGTTCCTTGTCGATCTGAAAATCATGAACTCGGCAAAGCATAAGTATTTCACCGGTGTTCCCAATGAACTGATCTTAAAGAATATCCGTTTACTCGCAGAGATAGGTGCCGACTTCTTCATCCGTATCCCTTTGATCGAGGGAATCAATACAGATGAACAGAACATAGAGGAAACGGCACAGTTCTTGGAGACATTACCTTGGGAACGTAAGACACTGAATCTGCTACCTTATCACGATGTGGGGAAGGACAAGCATAGACGGATGTGGACTTCCTATAACCCAGAGCACTATGTGATGTCAACTCCTTCGGAGGAAGTACAGCAGCGTTGCGTGAATCAGTTCAAACAACACGGCATAAAAGCCATCATAGGAGGATAATTATAAACTACAACTGATTATTAAACAAGATGAAAAAGAAAGTTTTGGTGACTGGTGCCAATAAAGGCATCGGATTTGGGATTGTTGAGTTTCTTGGAAAAGCTGGATGGGAAGTGCTTTTAGGAGCACGCGATGCGCAAAGAGCTCAAAAAGCAATGAACACGCTTTGTGAGCAAGGTATTCGGGTTATCGATTGGATCAGGATTGACTTGAATGATCTGAAAGGATTGGAAGAGTCGGTCAGAAAACTGAAAGAAGAACATCCAGATGTAAATCTATTGGTAAATAACGCTGGTATTCCAGGAAATATGGCAGTGCCGAGTTATGAAACAGAGATTAAAGACTTACGTGAAACTATTGAGGTAAACTACATTGGCACATTTTATTTGACAAAACTGATGATACCTCTTCTGGCACAAAACAAGGGGAGGATTGTGAATATCACCGTTCCACATGAGATAAGCCCGTATTGGCATCCCATGGCATACGTTGCAAGTAAGGCTGCTCAGAACACGATGACTTCCATTATGGCATTTGAGTTTGAAAAGAATAACGTGCCGATTGAAATCTTTGATATTCATCCAGGACCGACTACAACCGATTTAAATGGCAATATGACGTTGCCCGGTTTTCATACACCTGATGTGGTAGGAGAGAAGGTAGCTGAGATTATTGAGGATGGGAAGAGCCACCAAGGAGAGTTTATCGAACTTTATCCGATAGTGGAAGAATAGATAAAAAGAAAACATCCAACGATACTTGCACCGTTGGATGTTTTTCTTTTTGTTGGATTATTGTTTGTAATGCGTATCCAGATAAACTACGTGCGTTACCAGATATTCCTCCAATCCTCGTTTACCATCAGCACCACCGATACCCGATTTCTTCACACCTGCGTGGAATCCTTGAATAGCCTCGAAGTGCCATCT
>CAMVLL010000105.1 GCA_947168315.1 uncultured Bacteroidota bacterium
GTGAGTATTAGTTACGGCAGCACCATCCTTGTTTACATAACCCCAGACAATACTCTCAACAGAAACTGTTCCAAGCTTTGCCTCGGCACCATACTTCAAATAATCGTCATAGTTTGTTGTTCCATATCCATCATAGAACTCGTACGGAAGGATTACCTGATAACCCAGACGTGGGTCCATTGCTGCCCACAACTCACGGATCTTATCTCTGTAAGGAGTATAGCCGCTGAATGAGCCGTCTGTAGCAACGACACGACCAATCTCGAACTTGTCGATGACCTTACCGTCCTTGTCGTAAGTCTGGCCATCATCTCTGTTCTCGTCGCCCTCACGGTAACCGATAGCTACAGAGCCCCAGAACTTAACACGGTCGTTAAGATTGCTACTTCTGAAGAGTGCATAAGCCTCATCGCCGAGGATCTCTTTCGCTTTCTCATCAAAGGTCTTTCCATCCTTAGCCTTGAAGCTGTAAACCCATGTTGGCATTGGGCGGGAAACGTTGATACCACCACCACGTGCGGAACGTGTACTCAAGTGCTGGGTATTGAAACCGAAACGGTTTGACATATCCTTGCTATGCTCGATAACGAATATCTCCTCCTTACTGTTGTCGGCTCCGTCAGGTGTAAGTCCTACGCCTGCAGGACGGAACAGATTTCTGTAATCAGCCTCGAGGGCATAGCCCTTGTTGATGACGTTCTGGAAAGCAGCGATAGCCTCGTTGTACTGTTTGTTCTGCAGGTAAACCTTGCCGAGGAGCGCATAAGCGGCACCCTTGGAGACCTGACCAAGCTTTGTGCCCGGAGCATTGTCGGCACAGTGTGCAGCGGCAAACTCAAGGTCAGAAATAATCAAAGCACGAACATCAGCCTCCGGACTACGTGCAAGAGGCTCTTCATCAAAGACATTATCCTCGGTATAGAGAGGCACATCGCCCCAGAGTTGAATAGCATCAAAGTATAAAAGCGCGCGGATGAACTTAGCTTCACCTTCCATTTCCTGACCACGGGCAGAATTGTTACCTTCGGCTGCCTTAAGGTTAGCCAAGAAACGGTTTGCACGCTGGATAACAGTGTAAGTTCTCTGCCATGTATCGCGGATACGTGAACTTGAGGCACTGATATTACCATGGGCAATGTCATAGTGGTCATAAGCAGCCCACCAACCATTGGAACACCATGCGATATCCGAACAGTTATCCCAGCCATAACGACCAGCGAAAATCCAGTCATCGTTGAGATATCTGTAGACACCTACGAGCACCTGCTCGGTCTGGGTGGTATTTGCGAAGTCAACTGCTACCTGATCGTTAGGTAGTTGGTCCAAATCGTAGCAACTCGTCATCGAGAACATTGCTACTGCACATAGACCTAATATATATTTTTTCATTGTCTTCATAGATTTTATAATTGTTTGATTAGAATTCAACGTTTACACCAATAAGAGCTTGTCTCATAACCGGATAAGAGAGTGTTCCTGATTCTGGGTCAAGACCCTTCCAACCTGTGAATGTGAAGAAGTTCTCCAGAGATCCGAAGAAACGGAGTTTCTCAACATAGAACTTGTGCGATACGCTCTTCGGAAGCGTATAACCCAACTGGATGTTACGGATCTTCCAGAACGAACGGCTCTTCAGCCATGTATCGTTAGAAACATTGTTTGCAAGGAGAGAACCTTGGTTCAGTTTCGGATAAGCAGCGTTCTCGTTACCTGTACGCCATGCGTTCTCAGCCATGTACTTCCAAACCTGGTGATACATAGTGATACTGTTCGACAGGTAAGCGTTTGAACCGCCACCGAAGTAGCCCTTATATCCGAACGCGCCGTCCATGTAGACTGCCAGATCGAAGCCCTTCCAGCCTGCTGTCAAGTTGATACCGAGGATGTCGGTCGGAGTGTTGCGGCCAACAATCGTACGGTCACCTTCAGCTGTAATCTTGCCGTCACCGTCGATGTCAAGGAACATCACGTCACCAAGAGCAGCTTGAGCATCAACAGCCTTACCGATAACCTTACCACCTGCATCCTTAACGTCCTTAATATAAGGAACGCTAAGACCTTGGTATGCATTGGAATTCTTGTCGAGCATAGCCTGGATTTCATTGATATCATTCTGGTTGCGGATGATTCTTGCCTTGTACATATAGTAAGAACCCAGTTCATGGCCTTCCCAAGTAGCGATGTTGTTGCTGAGGTCCATGTCTGAAACAGCAGTTCCACGGAACTTATCGATATTATTCTTGTTGTGGTTGTAGTTCAGGGAGATACCATAGCGGAAGTCACCGATGCGGTCGTTCCAGTTCAGGTTCAACTCGATACCCTTGTTACTTACTTCGGCTGCATTCTTTAGAATCCAACTCCAGTCACCACCTGTTCTAGGTAATGTAACAGTGGTAAGGATACCGTCCGTTTTCTTATAATAGTACTCAATGTAACCACTCAAGCGCTGGTTCAGCATTGTAAACTCAAGAGCGACATTGAAGGTCTTTGTCTTTTCCCATGTCAGATTTGGATTGATAGGAGAGGAAGCATAGAGACCGCTTACCCATTGTCCGTTCATAACGGCACCTGCCTGGCTATAGAGTGAATAGGCTGCATAGTTACCTACGGCATTGTTACCGAGTGAACCGTAACCAACGCGGAGTTTCAGGTTGTCGAATACACCGTTGTCCTTCATGAACTCCTCCTCGCTGAGACGCCAAGCTGCGGAGAATGATGGGAACCATCCCCAGCGGTTACCTTTCAGGAAGCGAGAGCTACCATCACCGCGGAACGAGCCTTCCAAGTAGTACTTGTTCTCCCAGTCGAGAGAGAGACGTCCGAAGTATGAGCGCATTGACCAAGTTGACTTACCACCAGTCAGAGAGATGTCACCGGAAGCGGCACTGAGCACTGAAAGGCTCGGGTCTGTCAAGTCCTTACGCGTGATCTTCTCATTCTCGGTAGTATACATCTCCTGAGACGCACCGACCATAGCACCGACACCGAATCTCTCGTCGAGGAAACGCTTGTTGTAGTGAGACACAACGTCGGTGTAGTTACGCTGGTTGCGGTAGTTGTTCTGAGTGATATAAGTTTGTCCGGTAGCCGGTGAGACAACCGTCATGTTGGCGAAGTTCCATTGCTCGTGGAATACAGGGATAGCCTTGAAGTTACGATCGAAGTAGTCGTAGATCAACGTACCCGTGATGTCAAATCCGTCGAACGGCTTAACGGTGAGGAAGAACTTGCCGTTACCGTTGCGTGAGATGTTGTTACCACGTGTGCTGTTCAGGCTCTGGAGAGGGTTGTTAGCACCACCGATGGAAGTCGGGTCCTGTGAGCCACCGTACTTGCCTTGATATCTGAAGATCTGAGCCGGAGTCGTAGCGTAAGACCAACCAGTATCGAAGTTACCGTCTTCCGTACGCATACCGCCCATCTCTGCTGAGCCGTGGTAAGCCTTGAAGCTCATACCCATGTCAAGGTACTTGCTTACGTGAGCGGTGATGTTGGCCAGTACGTGGTACTTCTCGTAACCCGCGTTCTCAACGACACCCTCGTTGTTGCTGTAACCTACTGATCCGTAGAAGTCAACCTTCTCCGTACCACCCTGCATATAGACGCTGTGGTTGTGATTAATACCCGTGTTGAAGATCTCATTTACCCAGTTTGTGTTCGGATGACCGATAGGATCGTTCGTGTTCTTGCTCCACTCGTCGATGAACATTTGGTCGTATGGAGCAGCAGCGTTGTTGTTCACATAGGCCTCGTTCATGTATTTCATGTGGTCGGCGAAGCTGCTTACAGGCTGCATCGGTTTGGTGTTCGCACTCTGGAAGGAAACGTATCCGTTGTAACCGATTCTCACCTGACCAGCCTTACCTTTCTTCGTGGTAACCAGGATAACACCGTTGGCAGCACGTGAACCGTAGATAGCTGCGGAAGCTGCGTCCTTCAAAACGGTTACTGACTCGATATCGCTTGCGTCCACGTCGTTCAGATAACCCTCGACACCGTCGATGATAATCAACGGAGCGGCGTTGTTCATGGTACCTGTACCACGGATGGTGATGCTCTGGCTCTCAGCTCCAGGAACATTGCTGTTGCTGATGACCGTCATACCTGCTACCTGACCAGCCAAAGCTGAACCAATGTTTGTTACAGGACGGCTTGCTGCCAAGTCGGCAACGTTAACAGAAACGACAGAACCAGAGAGGGCTGATTTCTTTTGTGTACCATAACCTACGACAACAACCTCGTCCAAGGTCTCAGTCGATGGTTTCATGGTCACGTCCAGACTGGTCTCGCCGGCCAGACGTACGCTGTAGTCCCTATATCCGATATAAGAGAAGGTCAGAGTCTGTCCTCTTCCTACCTCGAGGGTGAAGCGACCGTCCACGTCGGTGATCGTACCGCGGCTCGTACCGTCGATGGTCACGTTCACACCGATCATCGGGTCACCATTCTCGTCGATAACCGTACCGCGAACCACATGGTTCTGTTGGGTAACAGCAACACCTTCGGAAGGGATCAATACAATCTGGCGGTCATTGATGCGGTAGCGGATGTTCGTACCAGAAAGCATCATGCCCAACGCCTTGTTGATGTCCATATTCTCTGCCTTCAGGCTGACAACTGAGCTCATGTCAGTCTTGTTGGCATCGTAAAAGAATGTATAACCGCTTGCCTTCTCTACCTGACTGATGGCGTCGGAAAGCAAGACTTTCGAGAACGATACTGTTATTCTTTCGGCAGCATCCTCAGCGAAGACTGCGGCAGAGAACAGTAGCATTACCATAAAGGATGACAAACGCATCCATTTACCAAAATTACTTTTCTTCATGTTTTTCATTTTTAAACTTTAAGTTCGAAATAATTAAAACGTGCCTCCCAGGAGGCCTTAGTGACACCCTGCTGCAGGACTCACTAACAAAACAGAGACTTAAGTGTCTTTTCCCATAGGCTATTTCCCTTTTCTTTTTAAAAAGAAGTTATTATTAAATATTAACAAATTGTTTGTCTTAATCTTTAACAAATTCATGGTTTTTGGGAGAACTATATTTCAAGTAAAAGTTTTTCAACGTCCTTTAGTTATAGTTACCTCCCTGTCATCCACATCATATTTAATAGGATTAATCAAAGACATATTTTGCAAAATGACTTCGATTGGCTCATCAGTAATTGTAAATGTGTAGGTCAACTTACTTACTCTAGGATCAAGTTTAATCTCCACATCATACCATTTCTCCAAATACGTACAAATCTCACTCAAAGGTTTGTTATTAAAGGAAATAGAACTTTTCTTCCACAGCGTATCCATTTCCTCATTCATCTCCCCTATTCTTATTTTACGAGTCTTCTTATCCATAACAGCCAATTGTCCTTTTTTCATATGGATCTCATCATTATCACGCAATAATGATATATGTCCTTCCACTAAAGATACTCTAGTTTCCTTATTAAAAGCATACGAACGGACATTAAATTTCGTGCCATATACCTTAACTCCCAATTCCTTTGTATGGACAATAAAAGGATGTTTTTCGTCTTTTGCCACTTCGAAGAAACCCTCTCCAACCAATTGTACATTTCGATTGCCATCATCCATATTATAGCTTAACATAGATTCGCGGTTCAACAAAACAGTTGATCCGTCGGGCAATACCACATTTGATTTGGCTGTAGTAGTAGAGAATTGCTGGGTAGCATACTGAATGGTGCTTGAGGACTTTCCTGCCCAATATGCGACAGTACCAGTAGCAACGAGTAATAAAATAGAGGCTGCAACAACGATAGGACGAAGGAACTTGTGGTATACTCTTTTTGAGTAACGGCGATTTATTTCCGCTTCCATTTTCTTCCAATAGAAATCCACATCAGGTGAATAAGAACCAACTTTTTGCTGAATTTCTTTCCAAAGAGACTCGATCTCAGCATATAAAGAAACATTTTCCGGACAGCTTATCCACTGCCGAAAAGCATCTTTTTCCTTAGTACACTCTATTCCTTTAAGATGTCTAAGGATTAAATTCCAAGGTATTAGATTATTGGCCATTAAATCTAAATCTTTTTCTATAAGACACAAAAAAGGCCTTTAACCCTACATCAAAAAACAAAAAATTCGAAAAAAGTTTTGATGCCTGCTAAGAAGATAAGGCAATAAGAATAAGATTCACCGAGATAGAGTCGTATATGTTTAAGTGCCCTTGTGATAGAAGCTTCCACTCCTTTAATTGAAATACCCATTTCCTGGGCAATCTCAGCATTCTTTTTGTGTTCTACACGACTTTTGACGAACACTTCTCGGCAACGATCAGGTAATGAAGAAATCGCTTCGGAAATAAGATGTTCCAATTCTTCCATTTCGAGTCGTGTGTCTGGGTCGTCCGCTAGTCTAAGAGCATCCAATTCATCCAAATTTACTACATCACGATGATCGCGAATATAATTAATGGCTCTGTTTCGGACGGCTTGGAAAAGATAAGCCTTAAAAGTTTGTTCGATATGAATGTCTTTTCGCTTCTCCCATAAAGAAGAAAACAATTCGTAAACTAATTCTTCAGCGACTATTTCCTGTTTAACGTAGATTAGTGCGAAACGACAGAGAGAAGTAAAGTATTGCTTGAACAAATACTCAAATGAGCGTTTGTCGCCATTACGTATTAGTTCAGCCAAAATTTGATCGTCCCGCATAGATATTAGATTGTTTTCCGAGTAAAATTAGTAACAAATAATAAATCATACAAAAAATATAATGAAAAAGCGTCTCTAACTACTCATTTTTAACATTCTTATGTCTTTAGCTTAATGATAAGTCCTCCATTCTTGTATATAAAAATGGTTCATATTCTTTTACATTACTTTGTATAAATTCTACTTATTCTCTATTATTTATTTCCTTTTCTACTGACTATCATACAATAAAACCTAGAATCCTTTTTTATAATTATTGTTTCTTTATTTGAGTAAAAGTATAAAAAAACTTAAGTTTATAAATGTTTTACGAAGAATATGCGTATAGGGGGTATGGAATAGAATATCTTAAATTTAATTAACCATGGAAAAGATCAAGTACAGATTAGTTTTCAACAGAAGGAAGCAATTGAACAAAGATGGAAAAGCTTTAATTCAGGTCGAAGCTTCGTTGAACAAGCATAAACTCTATCTTTCCACCCATTTTTTTCTAGAGGAAAATCAGTGGGATTCTAAGAGGCAGCAGGTAATAAATCACCCTATGGCAGAAGAGTTTAATGCACGTCTTTACAGCTTTATCATTGAGCTAGAACAAATTGAGATGTCGTTTTGGAGAAAGGGGATTCCGATTACATTGGCTCTTTTGAAAAAATCGAACAAGTCGAGTATGAGTGCTGATATTTCTTTTACAAAATTTGCGTATTACACCACGATGAATTCCACAAAGAAAGAGACCACTAAAACCAATCTGATGTCTACTATTCATCGGTTAGAGGAATTCAAGTCATATATCACATTCAACGACGTCAATTATAGCTTTGTTCGTGATTTTGAACATTTCCTTCAAAAACAAAACTGTCGAATGAACACCATCGGGAAACATCTTCGTCATTTAAGGACATTTGTCAACGATGCTATTAATGCCGGTTATATGGAACTTGATGATTATCCTTTCAGAAAGTATAATATCAAGTATGAAAAAACCACACATCTCTCACTCACAGAAAGTGAGTTAAAACAATTAAGCAATCATATTTTCAGTAATTTACGGATGAGTCATGTACGTGATGCTTTTCTTTTCTGCTGTTATACAGGATTACGTTTTTCAGATTTTTCGAATATGAAAAACAGTTGCCTGGTCTATGATTCAGAGCATGTATGGCTAAATATTAAAATGATAAAAACAGGAATTAATATCAAATTGCCAATTGATTTGCTCTATGGAGGGAAAGCTCTCGTTATTTTACAAAAATATGGTACGATAGAAAGACTCAACGATATTGGAAGTAATTCAAGGGTAAATATTTATCTAAAAAAAATGAGTACAGAATGTCATTTTAACAAGGAGTTACATTGGCATTGCAGTCGACATACTTTTTCAATACTTTTGATTGAACATGGTGTTCCGATCACTACTATCCAGCGTTTATTGGGACATGCCTCTGTCCGGACGACTCAAGTATACTCTGAAGTCACTCCAACTACAATTATCAAAGACTTAACACGTATACAGAATATGTAGTAGAGTAATTGTATTTTTTGACGTTATTATTTTTTAATAAATGTTAGGAAAGATGAGGGCTGTAAAAGTATGGCTCTCATCTATTTTTATGTATTAAAAGTCAAAAATCATAAAGAGTTTTATGAGTTTATTGTTAAATAATTAACAAGAGTAAAAAAAATAAGTAGAAAAATAGTATATACTTAAAGTCTCTATAATATCTCTACTTTCAAAGAAAAAACGTTCAATTTCAATCGTAGAATAAATAGTAAAAATCGATTTTAAGATATCTTAATTCGGTGTTTTATCAAAAAGGTGAGAATATCTTTCTTAGATATTTTCATCTTCTTGTATATAGTTTCTGGGATCTTCGTCGTTGGGGCAACTATGTTACTACAACCAATGGTCTTATCGAGGCCGACGTATTTGGTGTAGCTCGTGGTGCTAACCCACGTTCTATTGCCCAGAGCAATGGTGGTTATTGGCCAATTCATACTGATGAATTGGGTGCAAACCCGAATTTGGTTCAAACTCCAGGATGGTAATGATAAAACTAACACAAATCCAGGTTGGTAATAGTTTCACGTATTAGTTAATTAAGGTAAAGGATTTGGATTGGAGCGATCAGCTTGTGAAAGCAAGCTGATTCGCTCCAATTTTT
>CAMVLL010000106.1 GCA_947168315.1 uncultured Bacteroidota bacterium
GCCTCTATGATGCTGAAAACGACAGCATTATCACCTTTGCCTATGCTTATTATTTCAAGGCCAACTTCAAGAAGGGTAGGAACGAGGTACATCATACCTATCGTTACCGTATGTCGTATGGCGTTGCCCGCACGTTTGAGGTGCCCTACTGGCTGACACCTGCGATGCGCTGGGCCAATCATCAGATCGATGACTTCACGTTGAGGATTAAGGCAGAGAACGCTTCCAAGCATTTCTGCTTCGATAACTCACTCTTTGCGGCAGCTCCCTTCACTATCTCAGAAGGTCAAGGAAAGATGCGTACCACAACTCATTATGAGGAGAAATTGTTGGAGGTTAGCTTGCGCAATGGTACCCTTGAATGGCATGCGACACAGTTCAAGCCGACGGAAAACCTGAGAATCTACTCGGCTGATTATCTCTATGCTTTCTCGGAACAAGAGAAAATAGGCTCGTTCTATGACCGGAATGAGCACTATTTCCCAATCTGGAAGATGGGCATTGACTTCAAGCATAACAAGGAAGCTCGTCGAATCCTGAGGAACCTTCCTTATGCCAGTCGCGGATATGTCTTTACCAAGAAAGATATGAAAGATTATTTCAACGATTTATGGTGGTATATGCCCGATCCTTCTTGGCAAGTCTCTACCGATGACTTTACTCCACGAGAGAGAAAATGGATTAACGAGGATTACTAACCGACTGATTCATAGTTAGATGAAATCATCCGAACGACAGTATATCGCTATCGACTTGAAGTCGTTTTACGCTTCGGTGGAATGTGTGGAACGAGGGTTGGATCCTCTCACCACACATCTTGTGGTAGCGGATAGCAGTCGTACGGAAAAGACCATTTGTCTGGCTGTTTCTCCTTCGTTAAAGGCTTATGGCATTGGCGGACGGGCTCGACTCTTTGAGGTTGTACAGCGGGTCCGTGCCATCAACTATGACCGGTTGAGTCGGGCAGGATGGAAGTTCAAGGGAAAGTCGTACCTCGCCCGTGAATTGGAAGAACATCCCGACTGGGAGTTGGACTATATCGCGGCACCTCCTCAGATGGCTCATTATATGGAGGTGAGTGCCCGTATCTATGAGATTTACCTCAAATATATCGCCCCAGAAGATATCCATGTTTATAGCATCGATGAGGTGTTCATGGATGTGACAGCTTACTTATCTACCTACAAGATGACGGCTCATGAGTTAGCCCGAACGATGATTCAGGATGTGCTTCGAACGACGGGTATCACTGCCACCGCTGGCATTGGTACGAATCTGTATCTCTGCAAGATAGCGATGGATATCGTAGCCAAGCATGTGCCTGCTGATAAAGATGGTGTGCGGATTGGTGAGCTCGATGAGATGACTTATCGCCAAAAACTATGGAATCATAAGCCTCTGACTAGTTTCTGGCGGGTAGGACATGGTATCGCCGAGCGCCTGGCTCCCTACGGTATCGACACGATGGGGAAGATTGCACGGGTATCGTTGGAGAACGAGGAACTTCTTTATCGTTTGTTTGGCGTGAATGCTGAGCTGCTAATCGACCATGCGTGGGGATGGGAGCCTTGTACCATCGATCAGGTGAAGGCCTACAAGCCGGAGAATAACTCGTTCAGTAGCGGACAAGTGCTGACTTGTCCATACGACAAGAAGAAAGCGCGTGTGGTGATACGTGAGATGGCCGAAGCGATGGCCCTCGACCTTGTGGAAAAACATCTGGTGACCGACCAATTGGTGCTGACCATCGGATATGATGTGGAGAGCCTTACCAATCCTGATATCCGGAAGAAGTATGATGGTGCTATCTCGACAGATTATTATGGTCGGCAAGTACCGAAACATGCTCATGGTACCGCTAATCTTGGGGTGCAGACATCGTCCACATCCATCATCTCGGAGGCTGTGACAACGCTTTTTGATCAGATTGTTCACCCGGATCTTCTGATACGCAGACTGAATCTGACCACGAATCATATCTTAAGTGAGGATATGATCAAGTTGGAACCACCGCAACAACTGGACCTTTTCACGGATTATGATGAAGTGAATCGTCAACGGCAAGAAGAAGAGGCGGAGCGGAAGAAAGAACGCCGACTGCAGGAAACTCAGATCGCTATCAAGAAACGCTTCGGAAAGAATGCTATCCTAAAGGGCTTGAACTTTGATGAGGGCGCAACGGCCAAGGAACGAAACCGTCAAATAGGAGGACACAAGGCATGAACGAGAACTACGAGGATATCATCCATTTGCCACATCCGAACTCTAAACGTCACCCTCGGATGTCGATGTTGAACCGGGCTGCTCAGTTCGCTCCCTTCGCGGCACTGACAGGCTATGGCAATGTGATAACAGAATCGGCACGACTGACGGAAGATCAGATCAGCCTGGAGGAAGATGATCAGAAACGATTGAACCGAACACTGGCAAACCTGTTGGAGGAATCGCCCCATCCGTACATTGCTGTGCGCTATTTCAAGCCCGACCGCAGGAAGCAAGGTGGTTCGTATGAGCAATATGTGGGTACCTTAAAGCGGATTGACGACTATGAGCAGCTATTGTTCTTCACCACAGGCAAGAGAATACCGCTATCGGCAGTCGTAGATATAAGAAGTGCAAAGAGTGAATGACTCTTTGCACTTTCTTTTATGGATGGTTATTGCTTGAATTCCATCAATATCGGACAATGGTCGGAAGGGTTCCAGAAATAGGAAACACTATGTTCGTCCCGATACGGTGTGCAGTATCTATCATACAATACCGATGCGTAGTTTATCTTCTCATAAAGCGCTGGCGTCACATAGATAAAGTCAATGCGTTTGTTGCTTCCAGTCGTCTTTAAGTACTGATGTGGATAAAGCTCATGGATGAGGTCCAGATACGGTGTCTCACCAGTGATATAGTCGTGTACCAGGAACATTGTAGAGTTCTCCGGGAGTTTGTACACATTGTTATCTACTTTGGAAACCGAGTTAAAGTCGCCCATCATGGCCCAGTATTCATTCTTTGCGTCAGGATGACTAAGGATTGTCTCTTTGCAGATATACTCCATCTCGACTCTTCTGAACAGATCGCCTTCATTCTTCGCAATGCTCTCTTGGCGATTTTCTTCTGTTGAGTGGTAACCATATCTTTGTGGCCAAGTGTGCAGGGTGACGATATTGAATGTTTTCTTCCCCATCTTCATCTTATACCATGAGGCTCCGTGACAGACAATGGTATCGGCATTGCCTTCAATCAACTTCTCAGCCTCCAGCGGATAGCGTGAAGTGATCAGTTGCGGATAAGCGTCAGGATGGGCACTCAGATAGACGTAGGAGTGACCATAGCGCTCGGCCAACCGTTTCCAACGGTTGACACATTCTTCTTCTTTCTCCGGCTCCCATTGGTCGGTTCCGGTGACGTACAACTTCTGTGCCTCTGCCCATACACAGATATCTGCGTTCTGCTCGGCAACCCACGTGGTAAATCGCTGGTAATCATCATACTGACCATCCCACATACCGTTTTGAACATTCCAATACAGTAATCGTACGGTCTTGCCGCTGTCTCCTGGTGTTTGGAACAAATGCACAGCAAAGTACATACCCAAAACCACGAGGAATGCGATCAAAGTAGCTAGTATAATTCTGTTACGTTTCATATATTTGTATTTTATCGTTTGTCTATATCAGATGATTGAATGGGTCGGTAATCGACGGTTACGCCATCGTATTGAATGGCTTCCGTATCCTCTTCCACGATGAGCGGACGGTAATCCGGTTTGAGGAAGTGGAAGTTCACGTCACGGAACGTGATATTCTTCGCATGACGGATGTAGAGTCCTTTGGCTGGGGTTACACCGAACATGCCCGGCTCCGGATAACTCTCGATTTCCTCTTTCGGCTGACGCTTTCCGTCTTCGGCAGTGCCACCACCTTCCGACCAGATGTGAATATTCGATAGTACGACGTCCTCGATATAGGCACCAGGGATGCCGGCGAGGGTAGAGCAGTTATCAGAAACCGCATTAAATACGTTGACGTTGCTGATCAGGACGCGCTTCAACGTACCTAGTGGTGTGCCTTTCGGACTGCGTTGGCGGGCTCCTAAGCGCAAGAAGATCGGACCGCTCTTACAGTTTCGCATGGTGATATTGCTGACAACCATATCTTCCAGATGTCCGCCGTCAACCGATTCGATGGCCAGACCGCGACAATTGTCGAAGATACAGTTGGATACGGCGATGTTCTTGAATCCGCCGCTCGACTCAGTACCCAGTTTGATACGCCCTGTCGGGATGCGCCTCCAAGTCACATGGTCGTTTTTCTCAGCCACATTATTATCCCACGTTGCTTTCAGCAAAGATCCTTGTTCGTATCCGCTGACCAGACAGTCGCTCACGGTCACATTTTCCGTATCACGGAAATAGCCTAAGCTGTAAGTCGCTTTCAGAACGATAGCATCGTCGGATGGGGTGTTCATCGAGCAGTTCGAGATACGTACGTTCTTGCAGCAGTCGATGTTAAAACCATCGCGGTTGCTATCTACCTTTACATTATAGATGGAAAGATTGTCAACACCTGTCGCCAAGAGCGCGAAGTGTCCGCATTGCAGCATCGAGATATCCCGAATCGTGATATTCTTGCACAGTTTCAAGCTGATGGTCTTGTTGCCTCGTGTCGTATTGGGAAGGTCCATGGCTGATAATCCCTTGCCATAGATCATACCATCACCGCTGATGGTGATATCCTCCAGTCCGATACCCCAAATAAGGGAGTCCATCCAATGGCTGTGCCCATAATCTTGATACATATCGAACTCATTCGGCTCGGGAGAATCATATCCTTCGCCTTCGGCAGCAATCACTACGGCACCTTTCTCGATATAGAGGTGAACGTGACTTGCCAAACGGATAGATTTGCACAGATATTGTCCTGACGGAATCAAAACGGTACCGCCGCCGTCCTGAGATGCTTTGGCAATGGCATCATTAAAAGCCTTTGTGTCGAGGGTGATTCCGTCACCTTTCGCACCGAAATCCTTCACATTGTACACCGCTGCACTGGCACAGAAGGAGTATAATACACATAAAACAAATAATAAACGTTTCATCGTATGGTCGTTTAAAGTTAATTCAATGATTTCTTATCCTTCGGCAATATCAGGTTGAGGATGACAGCCAACAGGAACACAACAGCCACGCAGTTCTCGGCAAATACCGTCTGGATGATCTGCGGGAAGATGGAGAACATGCCTGTTGCCTGCGTAAAGCCGAGTCCTACGCTGAGTGATAAGGCTACGATGACCATGTTACGATCATTGAAACCGCACTTCGCCAACATACCGAAACCGGCAAACATGATGGAGCCGAACATGATGATGGTACATCCGCCCAATACGGCCTGCGGAATGGTGGTCAGCAAGGTACCCACGACAGGGAAGATACCTCCGATAATCATGATGCAGGCGCCTGTGGCAATAGCGAAACGGTTGACAACTCCCGAGATATTTGCCAGACCTACGTTCTGGCTGAACGAGGTGATAGGTGTACAGCCGAAGAGACCGGCAACAGTGCTGACAAATCCGTCGCACGAGATGCTGGCTCCTAACTCCTTATGAGTCGGCGCACGATGCAACGCTCCTTGACAGAGGGCGCTCGTATCTCCAATCGTCTCAGTCGCAGAAACCAAATAGATGGCGATGATGGAGAGGATCGCTCCCAGATTGAAGTCCAACTCGAAAGGCATGAACTTAGGCAGAGAGAAGACTCCTACATGCTGCAAGCCAGAGAAATCAACCATCCCCATACAAACGGAGAGGATATACCCGACAATCAGTCCGACGAGTACGGAGAGTGAGCGAAGGAAACCTTTGGCAAAGACCTGACAGCCCAGACAAACGAGTAAGGTGACTGTTCCTACAATCCAATTGTGCAATGCGCCAAAGTCGGCTGCTCCCTGTCCACCGGCGAACGAGTTTGCACCGATAGGCAACAGTGAGAATCCGATGGCCGTCACGACAGTCGCCGCCACAACCGGCGAGATAATCTTGATCCAATACTTGGCAAAGAGTCCCAGCAATCCCTCAACGATACCACCAACGATGACGGCCGCGATCAAGGTACCCATTCCGTGAGTGGTGGCAATGAAGATGGAGAGTGAAAGGAAGGTGAAGCTGATACCCATCACGATAGGAAGACGGGAACCGATACGCCAGATAGGGTAGAGCTGGATGAGGGTACCGATACCGGCAATGATCATACAGTTCTGGATAAGGGCGGCGCTAAGGCTGGATTCCAGTCCTACGATATTGGCAAGTATGATGATCGGCGTAATGTTCGACACGAACATGGCCAACACATGTTGGAGGCCGAAAGGAACGGCTTGAAGCAGAGGTACTCGACCGTTTAATTGGTATAAGTTGGTATTCTTAGTCATGGTATGATGCATTTAGTTCGTTATTCTGCACTGATTCTCGCTTGGGTGAGGTCCGCCCCGTCTTGCTCACGGAATCGGATCGTTTGTTTTTCCCAGTCCATCGACTCCACGATGGCGATTGATTCCAGGTGATAGCCTTCCTCACGAAGCAGTTTTCCTCCGATCTGTTGTCCTTTCTCGATGGCGATGCCGATGCCGGCCACTTCGGCTCCTGCCTGGTGTACCAGATCGATGAGCGCATGAGCAGCCTGTCCGTCAGCGAGGAAATCATCTACGATAAGCACTTTGTCGGTAGCATGGAGGTAAGGGCGGGATATAAAGACATTGTTCAGCTTCTTATGCGTGAACGAGTAGGCCTCCGCCACATATTTATCGTCCGTGCTGTTGGCCGTCTCACTTTTCTTGGCAAACACCACCGGTACATCGTAGAGGTCGCCCAAGAGCGTGGCGATGGCGATGCCGCTGGCCTCGATGGTCAGTACTTTGTTCACTTCCGTGCCTTTGAAACGACGTTTAAACTCATACGCTATCTGTCGAATGATATCGATGTCGATTTGATGGTTTAGAAAACTATCCACCTTCAGGATATTTCCTGGCTTGATAACACCGTCGATGAGGATTTTTTCTTCAAGGAAATTCATAGATTATAATTTAAGCATTTGATAATTAAATTACTTAATGATGAGAGACGAACTGATGATTATTTCAGCTTATGCATTTTCTTTTTCTTGAGATATTTGATCAGTGGTTCTGGGCGGTCTGTCTGAATCAGAGTTGTTCCTCGTTTGAGGATCCATCCCCAAGCCTCGTCAGGTTCGTTCATCTCTACGGCGCGGTCGTCATCGTGATAGGCGCAAAGTGAGCCCCAAATACTGTTCACCCACACCTTTACGCCAGCGGCGAGGATCTGTTGGAGACGGGCTTCCACATCGGCATTATAGGTCTTGAAGCAACATTCTATGGCAACCGGCTTCAGTGCTAGGTTCGCTTCGATCACTTCTTTCGCGTTCGGATTGTCGATGGAGACGATAGGCATATAAATCGTTTTCTTTATCACATCCGCATTCTCCTTCAGGACTTGCTCAGGTGCGTTGCCCGACTTGATGATGACTTGAGAGGTGGTACCGGTACGCTCCATAATCTCGAATGCTTCTTTGAAGTAGTTGTATCCTTTGTCGATGTTGATAAGGATCTTCCCCTTGCACAGCTGCAATGCCTCCTCGAGGGTAGGAATCTTATGCCGTGTAACGGTAGCCGCATGCTGCGTCTTCAGGAACAGTTTCTGAATCTCGGCATAGGTATGGTCGCTGATTTTCCCTTTCCCGTTGATGCAACGGTCGAGTGTCCCGTCGTGCATGATGATGAGAACGCCGTCCTTTGTACGTTGCAAGTCCAACTCAATCATGTCGACACCCATATCGATGGAGTTCTGGAAGGCTTGCAGGGAGTTCTCTGGCGCTCCACGCCAGTCGCCTCGGTGAGCAACGACGGTTACATATTTCGGGTTGTGCAAAAGGTTTTCACGTAGTTTGCTTGCACGGTCACCACCGGCCTGAATGGTCGTAACTACCAGTAGGACAACGAGAAATGATATCATTCTTTTCATAACTCAATGTATTGTTTTAAAGTTTTCTATCAACTATTTTATGCTCTTCAAATTTACCCTAAATTTACTAATTTTTATCGACATGGCAAAGAGATTACAAACAAAATAATCATACTTTTATTAAATATTTCCCTTGAAATAAATTCTTCGTAAGGTCAGGATGGCAATAATCAAAATACAGATTAAAACAAAAGGCAGGCTGTAGAGCAGGGAACGTCCGAACGACAGTTTACCGACATACAAGAACAGCTCCATCGGCGCGACCATGCTGATGAAGCCAGCAATGACACAGTAATGAAAGGGGATGGGTTCTTTCTCCAATTTGACGCTTCTATTGCAGTGATTGCATTGGGTCGCATG
>CAMVLL010000107.1 GCA_947168315.1 uncultured Bacteroidota bacterium
AGACCTTTTTTTATTTTCAAATTCGTTTTAAAATAGTTCCGGCCTTTAGCAAAAAAGCGTGAAGAAAATTGAAGATGTTTCCCGTTAAGAACGAGGCCTCGTTCAAGCGAGCGAAGCGAGGGCGTTTGGCTCGTTTAGGGAAACATGCTTCGATTTTTAGTTTTTTTGCGACAGCCGGCGAGTTTATTTCATGAATCTCGGCTGCACTCAACAACGTTCAAGCAAGCTTGACGTTATTTCATTTGCACGAGATTTCTTCTTTGGTTCATTTCTTCTTTGCTCGTGCAAAGAAGAAATGAACAATAACGAGAAGTTTAATGGATAATTTTCTTATCTCACCGGAAGTGTTATGGTAACAGGTTTTAGCCCTTTTGCCTTAACTTGTACCTTGACGGTACCCGGTTGGTTCGTCGAACGCACGATCAACTGGCAACGTCCATTGTAAGTGGTACGATAATCAGCCTGCCAAGGCTCATCACTCAAGATATTTCCATTGTCGACACCTGCATTAACACCCGACCCCGTCACCTTGAAATCGATACGGGTATCCCCATTTGGAACTAATGTACCATGCTTATCCACCAATCGTACGTTGAAGTACGCCACATCTAATCCATCAGCTTTGAGAACGTTCACATCTGGCTCAACAATCAGCTTGGCAGGTTTCTCTGCTGTCTTTAGAATATCCTCTGCAATGACTTTCCCATTGCGATATCCGACAGCCTTTACTTCTCCAACCTCATAGTTTACTTCCCAAACAAGTTCCGGTTTTTGGGCAGGAAGCACTTTTCGTCCATGACTCTTCCCGTTGACAAACAGCTCCGTCTCATCGCAGTTCGAGAACACCTGTACTTTCAGTGGCTCTCCTTCCTTGAAGTTCCAGTGCATGTTGAACGGTTTCCATGAAATTTTCAGGTCGTTCCAGTCCTTTTGTCCTTTCTTCGCTTCATCGGCAATAGCTATCTTCACCATCGGCTCGGGATTATAGAAACTCTTAATGCTATAGCCGATAGGTTTCAGGTTATTGCTGAGATCGACCATACCATTAATCCATCCTTTCGAAGGCCATCCGAATGATTCGCCGATATATTCCGTACCACCCCAGTAGAATTGTCCGCAGGCATAAGAGTGGTCGTAGCTATAGAAGTTATATCCCAGTTCTCCCGTAGCCATTTCGCTGACGATGTAAATGAGTTGGGGGAATTTCTCCTTATCGCGTGCGAAAAATCCTTCCATATAATTCACACTCATGATATCGGCATTGAAGGCAAACTGGTTGGGTAGTGAGCCTTTGTAGTAGTTCGGATCCTGGTAATTGATCGCATCGTAGCGTGCCGGATATTCCCCGACGGTTACTTTACGTGAAGGGTCGAACTGATGGGTTACCTCAACCAACTTTCTCAACTTGGCAACACCACCGTCGAGTAAGCGTGCCTTTTGATACTGATCCTGTACCTCATTTCCTACACTCCATAGAAAGACAGACGGGTGATTCCAGTCGCGTTTCATCTGCACATGTATGTCGTTTATCAGATGATCGCCGAAGGTTGCTCCTCGACCATAGAAACTTTCGATCCATTTATCGAAGAATTCATCCATCACCAGCACACCGTGACGGTCACACCAGTCGAGAACATACTTCGGATAAGGGTTATGAGAGGTGCGGATAGAGTTACATCCCAGTTCACGTGTGATAACTTCCAGTCGTCTGTCCCAGGCACGATCCAAGGAAACGGTACCCAGCGGACCAAGGTCGGTGTGCAGGCATACGCCGTAAAGGAATACTTTCTTCCCGTTCACCAGTAATCCTTCTTCGGGTGTGAACTCGATGCTACGAACGCCGAACGGAGTCTCATAAGTGTCCACCAGTTCATCATTTTTATATACATTGCTGACGGCGGTATAGAGATAAGCCTTACCCACTTCCCAGCGTTGAGGATTCGGGATATTCAATTCTTGGTTGAAAGCATAAGTATCGTTCCGGTCAAAAGGAACGACTGAGGTACGAGATACCACCACCTTTCCTTGTTCATCGCGGATGTCGGTAACCAGGCGGCACATCAGTGAGTCATTACTGCTGTTTTTCACCTCGGTACGAATGGCAACCAGTGCCCGTTGTTCGTCAATGACGGGCGTGGTGATGTACGTTCCGTAGCGGTCGACGTGCAAGTCGTCTACGATATGGAGGTACACATCCCGGTTGATTCCTTCTCCAGTATACCAACGTGAGCTACCCATATAAGTATTGTCGTAGCTGACAGCGATTATGTTCTCGCCAGCATGTAATTTATCAGTAATGTCGAACTCGAAGTCGATGTATCCGTTAGGGTGGGGCTCACCGCAAGCCGTACCGTTGATGTATACAGTGGCCATACGGTACACTCCTTCGAATTCGAGGATAACTCGTTTCCCATCCCATTGTGGGTTGTAGGTGAGATGTTTACGGTACCATCCTTTGTTACGGGGACGGAATCCGTTGTTACGGTTGGCACCTTGTCCTTCCTTGATGAATGCCCCGTAGATAGAGGCGTCGTGTGGCAGTTGGACCGTTTGCCAGTTCGTGTCATCGAAGTTCGGAGTGGCAGCACCCGCAACTTCACCGACGGCGTATTTCCAATCGGCGTTGATTCGTATTTTCTCTCGTCCCTGAATCGTTAGGAAACAGAGACATATCAAAACGATTAAACAGCTAACTCTTTTCATTCTATATTTGTTTTATGCTTTGTATGTACAAATGTAATGATTTTTAATAAACAAGCAACGATTTTGGTGACTATAAAATTGTCATCATCGTATTAGAAGTGGACTAAAAATCCCCCCTATGCTCTGAAATTAAAAAATAGCCTTCACCTTCACCGAATTTATAATTCAATCCATTCGAACAGGTGAACACCAAGAGTTCACCATGCCAAAAATCCATAATTTACCCTTTACGGTTTTTTTAATGTTTCTTCATTTGTAAAGGACTTGTTTGTGTATATCCATGTTCCCTTATTAAACTATGATCTACAGAGATAGTATTATCTTGAATACTCCATTAATTATGCTTGTCACCTTAGTGGCAAAGGCTTTCCACCTAGGTGACAAAAGCTTTCCACCAATGTGACAAGGGCTTTCCACATTGGTGAAAAGGTTAGTTTAATAAGTTATACTATACGATAATATCCGTATTGACAATAAAAAGGCTATTATTGTCGTTTAAAAAGCTTTTCTTTCTTTATCCTTTCAGTTGTTTTCCATCAGAAAAAGCCTTGCCGACAGTCTTGCCTAATTGAATATAAGTATGGTGAACAGGGTCGTAAGTGATGATGTTCATCTTTTCTACATCTGGCTTACCATCTTCGGCCAAGTATTTCTCATCACAAAGGATATTAACTATTTCTGCAATCAGATAAAAGCCTGTTTCTGATTCGCTAATCTTCTGTTTTACACGACATTCCAGCGTCATTGGGAATTCTTTGAACACAGGAGCGTTTACGTTAGGAGCTTTTTCTATTGTCCATCCCGTCTTTTGGATCTTGTCGGGCGTATTCCTGCCGCTAACGAGGCCTACAAAGTCGGCTGCCACCATGGTTTCAGCGGTAGCAAAGGCAACGGTGAACTCAGGATTCACGGCAAGATTGTCAGTTGTCTGATGTGAGCTCAATGAGATCATGATTTCGTGCATATCCCATTCGCCGCCCCACGCGGCATTCATGGCGTTAGCCTTACCTTCTTTGTCGAATGTGCCGATAATCAGCACTGGTTGTGGAAGCATCCACGGATTTGATTTGAAACTTTTCATTGATAACCGTATTTTAATCGTTTACAATATTCATATTTGCAAAGATAATTATTTCAAACCAAATATGGTAACGATGTCTTTTAGAATATCTGCCTCTTTTTTCTGCTCTTTTTCTTTGCATATCGGTAAATAAGCCGTAACTTCGCAGCGGAATCAAGGTGGTTCCAGGGGTGCCTTAATATGACGGGCTGAGAACATACCCTTATTACCTGAACCGGGTAATGCCGGCGTAGAGAAATATTAATTAATCATGAAGAAAATTACTTTATTGACTGTGGCTGCTCTGTGGGCAGGCAGTATTTCTGTTGGAGCTCAGACCATTCCGACAGATAGTTTGAAGATGGTGGAACTGCAGGAAGTGAATGTCGTCGCTACTCGTGCAAACGCCAAGACTCCAATTGCTTTTACCGATGTGAGGAAAGAACAGATTAGTAAGATGAATTTCGGACAGGACCTCCCGTTTCTGTTGTCGACAACACCTTCCGTGCTGACCACTTCCGACGCGGGAAACGCTATCGGATATACAACCATTCGAGTACGTGGTACCGATGCTACGCGTATCAATATCACATCAAATGGTATTCCGATGAACGATGCGGAAAGCCATTCCATTTTCTGGGTGAACACTCCCGACTTGGCTTCTTCTTTACAAGATATTCAGATTCAGCGAGGTGCAGGAACCTCAACCAATGGTGCAGGAGCCTTTGGCGCCAGTCTAAATATGAAGACACAGAACCTGTCGAACGTGCCTTACGCTGAGCTTTCAGGCTCTGCTGGATCCTATAATACGTTTAAGGGAACTGTTAAAGTTGGTTCTGGCTTGTTAGCCAATCATTTTGCTTTCGACGCACGCATTTCGACGGTGAAGACAGACGGATTCCGTGACCGTGCTTCCGCTGATCTGAAATCGTATTTCCTTCAGGGCGGATACTTCGGTGAGAACACCATTGTGAAATTTATTACTTTCGGAGGAAAGGAGCAGACCTATCATGCATGGGACGGTATCAGTCGTGAGGAACTGACCACGAACCGTACCTATAATCCGAATGGTGAGATTAAGATTGATGGGAAGGTGGTTGGATTCTATGAAGACCAGACAGATAACTACCGCCAGATACATTATCAACTGCTTATAGACCAACGGTTGTCTTCATTATGGAACCTGAATCTCGGATTGCATTATACGAATGGCTTCGGCTTCTACCAGGAATATAAGAACAACCGCACATTGAAGGAGTATCTTCTTGAACCATTCGTCGTTGATGGGGTGACGGTAAAGAAAAGTAATCTGATTCGTAAGAAATTGATGGACAATGACTTCGGCGGCGGTGTCTTCTCATTCAATTATAAAGGTGAACGAGCAACAGCTTCACTTGGAGGAGGCTTGAACCGCTATGCAGGCGACCATTTCGGACAAGTAATCTGGGTGATGAACTACCTTCATACCCTTGATCCAAAACATGAATATTACTCAAATTTTGCTGGCAAGACCGATGGAAATGTGTACGGAAAAATAAATTACGACCTGACAAACTCATTAAGTGTTTTTGGTGACTTGCAGTATCGTTTCATTCACTATACCATTAAAGGAAATAATGATAAATGGGACTGGACAGCGTCGCCTGAGCATCCGCAGATACTTGATGTTCGAGAGGATTTCCATTTCTTCAATCCGAAAGCAGGCTTGTTTTATCAGATCAATCCAAACCATAGCGCATACGCTTCCTTTGCTGTAGCTCAGAAAGAGCCGACACGAAACAACTATACTGACGGTCTCTTCCTTGAACATCCGCGTGCAGAGAAACTTTTCGACTATGAAGCAGGCTATACTTTCCGTAATAGTTGGCTGACTGTTGGGGCAAACCTTTATTATATGGATTATTCTGACCAATTGGTCTTGAATGGAAAGTTGAATGAGATAGGAGAGGCTATGGCAGAAAACGTGAAAGACAGTTATCGTATGGGTATTGAGCTGTCGGTTGGCGCAAAACTGACCGATTGGTTGCGTTGGGATATCAATGGTACGTGGAGCAAGAACCGAATCAAGAATTATGTGGGCTATGTGAGCGATTATGATGCTGATACATGGGACGATATGTACACACAGACAAGGATTGAGGCAGGAAACACGCCAATCTCTTTCTCTCCTTCGTTCATTGGCAACAGTATAATCGGTGTAAGTCATAAAGGCTTTGAGGCATCCTTGCAATCACAGTACGTCAGCCGTCAGTATCTGGATAATTTCGGTCGCAAAGAAGACTCACTCGACCCGTATTTCGTCAGTCATCTGAACCTTGCCTATACTTTCCATACGAAGATGGTGAAAGACATCACCTTGGGTGTCAGTGTTTATAATCTGTTCGACGAGAAATATGAGACCAATGGCTATTCCATGACGGCTGCACTCTACGATGGTGGTGACAAGTCGAAAGGATATAAGTTGAGCAGTGACCCACGTTTCTATCCGATGGCAGGAACAAATTTCTTAACTCATCTGACTCTTCGCTTCTAATTATGAATTATCTGGAGATTATCGGAACACTGGTCGGCCTGATTTACCTTTGGCTTGAGTATAAGGCAAGTATCTATTTGTGGATAGTCGGAATCATTATGCCTGCTATCTACATCTTTGTGTACTATCAAGCCGGACTCTATGCCGATTTTGGTATCAACGTCTATTATCTCTTGGCTGCCATCTATGGTTGGTTGGTCTGGACAGGGAAAAAGTCAAGTGATTCCGAAAATCTAATAAGTGAGATTCCGATAACGTCGTGTCCAAAGAGAGTATGGCTTCCTCTTTGTCTGGTTTTTATTGCTACATTCATTGCAATTGGGTGGATTTTGATTAATTTTACCGATAGTAATGTGCCATGGCTCGACAGTTTTACGACAGCGTTGAGTATCGTAGGTATGTGGATGTTGGCTCGTAAATATTTAGAACAATGGTTTACCTGGATTGCGGTCGATGCTGTCAGTTGTGGACTATATATATATAAGGAATTGTATTTTACTTCTGCGTTGTATGGACTTTATGCGGTAATAGCCGTATTCGGTTATATTAAGTGGAAGAAAATGATGCAGGAATCATGATACGAGATAGTTTTATACCAGAAGCTGTAGTATTGGCAGCCGGAACGTTTCCTACTCATCCGATAGCGCTGGAGTATTTGAGGAGTACTCCGTTCTTAGTATGCTGTGATGGCGCAGCCGTTGGGTGTATCCGTCGTGGGTTTCGCCCCGATGCCATTATTGGTGACGGTGATTCCCTGCCATCTTCTTGGAAACGGAAATATGGTTCTATCCTATATCAGATTGCAGAACAAGATACAAATGATTTGTCCAAAGCCATGCGTTTCCTCTTGTTGAGAGGCTATCGGAGAGTCGTAATTCTGGGTGCTACCGGCAAACGAGAGGATCATACCATAGGAAATATCAGTTTGTTAGCTGATTATATGCACCAACAATTCGATGTTCGCATGGTGACGAATCATGGTGTGTTTATTCCAGTTCAAGACACCCAGACTGTTGAGTCAAGGGTAGGACAGAAGGTCTCAATCTTTAATATCGATGCTCACGAGATGAGTAGTGAAGGACTGAAGTATCCGTTATACGACTTGACAAAACTTTGGCAAGGTACATTAAATGAATCATTGGGTAAAACGTTCACAATTCAAGCTAAAGGGACCTATCTACTATTCTTGTCCTTTTCTTGATTTACCTTTCTTTTATACATTTCGACAAAGTGCAAAAAATGCAATTATTGTTTTGAAACATCTTAAAAAGAGATAACTTTGTAATGTAATCATCGATTTACATTACTCATTTATTTAATTTTTAGGATATGTTTAAAAGAGTTGTGTTATTTTGTTGCTTGATGGCAGCTGTCACAAGCATCTCTGCCCAGAATAATGACTGGGCAAATCTGAAAAGGTATGCGGAGGCCAATGCAGAGTTGATGGAACAACCGAACAATGGTCGTCGTGTCGTGTTTATGGGAAACTCAATCACAGAAGGATGGGTGCGTATACATCCACAGTTCTTTACAGAGAACGGCTATGTGGGAAGAGGTATTAGTGGCCAGACATCGTATCAGTTCCTTGTAAGATTCCGTGAGGATGTGGTCAATTTAAATCCTGCCTTGGTAGTGATTAACTATGGAACAAATGATATCGCAGAGAATACGGGTCCTTATAACGAAGATTATACGGTTAACAATGTCATGTCGATGGTAGAGATCGCTCAAGCCAATGGAATTAAAGTTATCTTAGCTAGCACATTACCTGCAGGCGCTTTCCCATGGCGTAAGAGCATTACCGACGCTCCGGAAAAGATTGTTCCACTGAATGCACGCATCAAACAATATGCGAAGGACCATAAGATTCCTTACGTAGATTACTATTCGAAGATGTTGGCGGACGATAAACGTTCTCTGAAGAAAGAATATTCTAACGACGGTGTTCATCCTACGTTAGAAGGATATCTGGTGATGGAACAATTGGTCACAAAAGCAATCAAGAAAGCGTTGAAATAATAAAAAAGAAAAGGGCAGCGAATTCATCGCTGCC
>CAMVLL010000108.1 GCA_947168315.1 uncultured Bacteroidota bacterium
TTATTATTACGGTGCGTGTTGTTATGAAACAGGTGATATTAAAGAAGCTGTCACTTATCTGGAGAAAAGTGCAAAACGTAATTACATCAATGCGTTCCGCTACCTCGGTAAAGCTTACTATGAATTATACCGGTTCGATGATGCCGTTGACAGTTACGAACAACACATCTCACTGGCTGAGGACAAGAAGCGGAATACCGACGAGGCGGAAGCCGAACTAAGTAAGATACGCAAGGCTGCCCTAATGTATAAAAGCGTGGAGGACATTGCTGTTATCGACAGCTTTGTGGTAGGCAAAGAAGCCTTCCTGAATGCCTATCGTATTAGTAAGGAAACTGGAACAATTTCCCAACAAGACAACAGCATCACATTCGAGACCGAGATGGGTAACCAACAGATTCTCAGTCAGCAGAACGAAGAAGGAACTTATCAGTTGTTTACACGCAATAAATTGCTTAACGGATGGAGCGATCCTGTGGCTGTCGGTTCCCTCAACGATTTAGGGAACGTGAACTATCCGTTCCTTATGGGTGATGGAATCACCTTCTACTTCGCATCTGATGGCGAAGGTTCCTTGGGTGGCTACGACATCTTCGTAACTCGCTATGACTCTGAAGACAATGCCTTCTTGAAACCTAATAATATGGGCATGCCGTTCAACTCTTTCTCGAACGACTATATGTTGGTCATCGATGAATTGAATGAACTGGGGTGGTTCGCATCCGACCGTAATCAGCCAGCCGACTCAGTTTGTGTGTACGTGTTCATACCAAACAGTCAGAAAGTAGCGCTGGACTATGACTCTACTTCTCCTAATATGCTGAGAAATGCCGCTACCCTACACTCCATACAAGGGACTTGGAAGGATGCCGACAAAGTACGTGCAGGGAAACAACGGTTGACAGCACTCATGTACCAGAAGAATGACGATCAAAAGAAAGCAGATTTCCACTTTATCGTGGACGATACCGCCATTTACACTACATTAAACGATTTCCGGTCGAAGGAAGCCAGAGAAACCTTCCAGCAGGTAATACAGAAGCAGAATGATTATGATGCACTTACCAAGGAACTGGACAATCAACGATCACAATACGTTCAGGGAAACACGAATAAACGGCAACAACTCACGGGTAGCATACTTGAGTTGGAGAACCGTACAAAACAGTTGTTTGCCGAAATAGACGAGCTTACAGAGAAAGCACGAAATATTGAAATTAGTCAGCAAAAACATTAAAAACATCAGATATGGAATTATTCATTCTATCATTGCTCATTATTGCAGGATTTATCCTCTACATCGTGGAAGTATTCTTAGTTCCCGGCTTCGGACTTACTGGAATCGCTTCCATCTGCTGTCTTGCCTACGGCAACTATTACTCTTTCGTACATATTGGTCCGACAGCCGGATTCATCACCTTAGCAATCACCCTGCTCGGAGGTATTGCCATCACAGTATGGTTTATGAAGTCGAAAACTTTGGAGAAGGTTGCTTTGAAGAAGGCTATCGACTACAACACCAATCCTCTGAAAGGTTTGAACATCCAACCAGGCGACCAAGGTCATGCCATCACACGTCTGGCGTTGATTGGCAATGCTGAGATCAACGGACATATCATCGAAGTAACATCTTTCGATGGATTCATTGATGAGAAAACACCCGTTTGCGTAGATCACATCACAGATGGTATCATCTATGTTCGAAGACTATAATTGATTATTAACTTTAAAACATACAAATATGTTAGACACGTATCTACCCTTTATTCTGTTAGGTGGAGGACTAGTATTCCTAATCGTTTTCTTCCACTATGTGCCTTTCTTCTTGTGGCTATCCGCAAAAGTATCAGGCGTACATATCTCGTTGATTCAACTCTTCCTGATGCGTATCCGTAACGTACCACCTTATACGATCGTTCCTGCAATGATCGAAGCACATAAAGCAGGCTTGAAATCCATTACCCGTGATGAGTTGGAAGCCCACTACATGGCAGGAGGACATGTCGAGAAAGTCGTTCACGCCTTGGTATCAGCGTCGAAAGCCAACATCGACCTTACCTTCCAGATGGCAACGGGAATCGATTTGGCTGGACGTGATGTATTCCAAGCCGTTCAGATGTCGGTAAACCCGAAAGTCATCGACACTCCACCTGTTTCTGCCGTCGCAAAAGATGGTATCCAGATGATTGCCAAGGCTCGTGTAACCGTTCGTGCCAATATCCGCCAGCTGGTCGGTGGTGCCGGTGAAGATACAGTCCTCGCCCGCGTAGGTGAAGGTATCGTTTCCTCTATCGGTTCGGCAGACAATCACAAGTCGGTACTTGAGAACCCGGATACGATCTCCAAGCTTGTACTGAGCAAAGGTTTGGATGCAGGAACTGCATTTGAAATCCTCTCCATCGATATCGCCGATATCGATATTGGTAAGAACATCGGTGCGACCTTGCAGATCGACCAGGCTAATGCCGACAAGAACATTGCTCAGGCAAAGGCAGAGGAACGTCGTGCCATGGCTGTTGCCCTTGAGCAAGAGATGAAGGCAAAGGCACAGGAGGCTCGCGCTAACGTTATTCAAGCCGAAGCAGAAGTGCCAAAGGCTATGGCAGAGGCTTTCAGAAGCGGCAATTTAGGCATCATGGACTATTACCGCATGAAGAACATCGAGGCTGACACCACGATGCGACAGAACATTGCACGTCCTGAAGGTAACGTTCGTCCACAGAAATAATATTAACCAAACATAGGTGTATCTTCGTCCTATTTTGTACGTTGATACACCTTTATTCATTAAGATATGGAACCTAAAAAATACTATCCTGAATCCGAACTGATCATCAATGCTGATGGATCCATCTTTCACCTCCACGTAAAACCTGAGCAACTGGCCCAGAAAATCATTCTGGTAGGCGATCCGGGACGTGTAAAACTAGTAGCATCCTATTTTGACAGTATCGAATGTGAAATCGAAAATCGTGAGTTCCGCACCATCACCGGTACATACAAGGGAAAAAGAATCACAGCACAGTCGACTGGTATCGGATGCGACAATATCGATATCGTTATGAACGAGCTCGATGCCCTTGCTAACATCGATTTCAAGACTCGCACAACAAAGGAAAAGCTAACTTCCCTCGAGCTGGTACGCATCGGTACATGTGGAGGATTACAACCACACACTCCTGTAGGAACTTTCGTTGTGAGCGAGAAGTCAATCGGTTTGGATGGGTTGCTAAACTTCTATGCAGGGCGCAATGAGGTATGCGACTTGGCTTTTGAACAAGCATTCTTAGACTTTATGGGTTGGGAAGGCAATGTCTGTGCTGCTCATCCGTATGTGATTGATGCCAACAAGGAGTTGATTGAGCGTATTGCAAAGGACGACATGGTGCGTGGTGTAACAATCGCTGCAAACGGATTTTTCGGCCCTCAAGGAAGGGAGCTACGTATCCCTCTCGCCGATCCTGAGCAAAACAAGAAGATTGAAAACTTCGAATATGAAGGATATCGCATCACCAACTTTGAGATGGAGAGCTCGGCTCTGGCAGGCTTGGCTAAACTGATGGGACACAAGGCGATGACCGTTTGCATGGTCGTGGCAAATCGCTTGGCAAAAGAAGTGAACACGACTTACAAAAACAACATTGAAGAATTGATTAAAATAGTATTGGAGCGTATCTGATATGGAACAAAGTTTTAAGACAACCATCGCCGACAAGGCCGAACGATATCAACAGTTCCTGAGAGACTATGAACTGATGATTTCAGGCGAGACAGAAGAAATCAGTGTCTTGGCCAACACATGTGCAGCTATACGTGAAGCATTCGATTTCTTCTGGATTGGGTTTTATCTTGTAAAGGATGAACGTTTGATACTCGGTCCATTCCAAGGCCCTGTCGCTTGCTCCATCATCCGATATGGAAAAGGTGTATGCGGTACAGCTTGGGCAATGAAAGAGACTCAAGTCGTACCCGATGTTGACCAATTCCCTGGGCATATCGCATGCAGTTCGGCATCTCGTTCCGAGATAGTCGTGCCGGTAATAGTAGACGACGAGGTGAAGGCCGTGTTGGACATAGATTCCGACCAACTAAGCACCTTCGACGACGTTGATAAACTTTATTTGGAGAAGTTAGTTGAAGTCATGTCAAAAACACTCTATAAATAGATTATGAACATCAACCAAGATACGATTTGTGCCATCGCAACAGCACAAGGAGGGGCCATAGGTATCATCCGTGTCAGTGGTCCAAAAGCCATCGATCACACCGCTGCTATCTTCCGACCAATACAAGATAATCTCCATTTTCTGAAACAAAAAGCCTATACCCTAACCTTTGGAAAAATCGTAAACGAACAGGGAGAAGAAATCGATGAAGTGCTGGTAGCTCTCTATCGTGCACCCCACTCCTACACCGGCGAAGACAGCACAGAAATCATGTGTCACGGTTCATCGTATATCCTACAACAAGTCATGCAACTGCTGATTCATCAAGGCTGTCGTGCAGCTATGCCCGGCGAGTACACCCAACGTGCTTTTCTTCATGGTAAAATGGATTTGAGTCAAGCCGAAGCCGTGGCCGACCTTATAGCCTCATCCTCAGCAGCCACTCACCGCCTGGCCATGAACCAGATGAAAGGCGGTTTCAGTAACGAGCTCAAAGAACTGCGCAACCAACTCCTACACATCACATCTCTGATGGAACTGGAGCTCGACTTCAGTGATCACGAGGAACTTGAGTTTGCCGACCGTACAGAGTTGAAAGAGCTGGCCGATCAGATAGAACATGTCATTTCAAAGCTCACAAATTCATTCAATGTAGGTAACGTCATCAAGAACGGCATACCAGTTGCGATCATCGGAGAAACCAATGCCGGTAAGTCTACCCTACTCAACGCCTTACTACACGAAGAGAAAGCCATCGTCAGTGATATCCATGGAACGACACGAGATGTAATTGAAGACACCATCAATATTGACGGCATCACCTTCCGTTTTATCGATACAGCCGGCATTCGACAGACCACCGACACCATCGAGAATATGGGTATAGAACGTACCTACCAACAGATGGCACAAGCCGACATCATCCTCTGGATTATAGATTCCACCGATACTTTAGTTCGTCTCCACGAGATTCGTGAGCAAGTGCTGCAGAGGTGTGAAAATGCCAAACTGGTATTGCTCTTCAATAAATCCGACCTGGTGAGCGACAACGTGAAAGAGATGCTCCTTCAGGACGTCACGGACATACATTCAGAAAAACTATTTATCTCTGCCAAACGGCAGGAGAACCTCGCAGAATTGGAAAAGCTTTTAGTCAGTCTGGCTGCACTTCCAGAGATTACACAAAATGACATCATTGTCACGAACATTCGTCATTATGAAGCCCTCTCCAGAGCCTTAGATTCTATCCATCGTGTTCAGGAAGGCATGGATCAAGGACTCTCTGGCGATTTAGTAAGTGAGGATCTCCGCCAATGCATCTACGAGCTCTCCGACATCGTCGGTGAAGTAACAACAGATGAAGTACTAGGCAACATATTTGAAAAATTCTGCGTGGGCAAGTGACCCCTTATAAACAACTCTGAACAACTTGGAGCAATTTGAACTAAGTCCCTCTAAATGAGGGACTTTTTGTATTTTAACACTTCAAGTTGCATATTTGTTAGTTACAGTTTTTCCAGTTATTTTTGCACCATATTTCTACCGCGAGTGTAAAATAGAAAGTCGATTTCACACCAAGATGACATCATAGGTACAAGCGTGAGACGCTGTGAGAAAATGCCAAAATGCAATCGAAGGTACAACGTGAGACACCATGAGACGTGGTGAGACACTATGAGACACTTTAGCAGGAGAAAATTCACTAACGAGTGCAACAATTATGGAGATTCAGAAACGCTGCAAGTATTGTGGAAGATCCTTTATTGCGCATAAGATGACCACTATCTATTGCTCACCTTCGTGCAATAATAAGGATTACAAGAGAGCAATCCGAGAAAAGCAGATTGCCGAATTCATGGAGGAAGAAAAGAAGAAGACACCCAAGGTAGATATTCTTGGGGGCAAGGAATTCCTCACCCCTACTGAAGGTGCATCACTGCTTGGACTGAGTCGTGCTACTTTCTATCGCTATATGAGCAATGGAACCATCAAGGCTGTCCAGCTTCGTGGTAAGACTATCATCAGGCGAAAGGATATAGAGCGATTGTTCGACAATCCCCCTACCTACCAGTCCCATTCCGAGAAGAAGCAGGAGAAGCGTGAATACTATACCTTCAGGCAAATCATGGAGAAATTCAAATGCTCCAAGAAGGCGGTCATGACCAGAGTTGAGAAATACAATATACCCAAAGTATATCAAGGCCGCAACTGTTTCTTTGATCGTGCTCTTGTTGATGTTCATTTTGCTCAACTTATTGCGGAGATAGACCTTCGTGACTATTATACAATTCCGCAGTTGGAGGAGAAGTACAAGATGAGCCACGCAGCAGTATTATCATTTGTGACCAGAAACAAGATTCCACGTATCACCCAAGGAAGAACTGTCTATTATTCCAGGGCGCATATCGATACGATAAAAGGTGAACGTGAATCCATCGACCCGAACTACTATACCTACTCGGAGATTATGGAGAAGTATCACTTCACAAAAGACCAAGTTGCCTACTATATCCATAACTACGAGATAGACAATCATAAGCAGGGACGATTTACGGTCATCAACAGAAAGGAGTTTGATCGTATCATCAAGGAGCGCATGGAAACAAATGCCCTGGAAAAAGAGAAAGAGCGGAGAGCAAAACTGCCGAAACTCAATGAAATTCCTGATGGCTATATTTCCGTTGCACAGATAGCAGAGAAATATGGAGTCACAACCAAACATGTCCAGGCTAAGACTCGTGAGGCAAAAACACCAAAACTTATTATCAAGCATTTGAACTACTATAACGAGGCTGCCATTGAACAGCTGTTCAACAGAGACCCGGAGAAGTTTGAGGTTCCCGAAGACTATATCACAGCACAGGAGATTGCCAAACGTTTCAAGGTCACAGTCCATCATGTGCATGGACGAACCAGAGAGGCCAACATTCCAAAGATAACTGTGAAGCACGTCAACTTCTACGAGCTGAAAGCCGTCGAAGCCCTGTTTGCCAAGAACGAAGCCTGTGAGGAGCTGCAAAAGGATGAAAATGCAGAATGGATATCTGGTACTGATGTGGAAGAGATGCTTGGCATTACGACGTGTGCAAGAAGGTCGTTCGTTTCACGTCATAAGATTCCATCCAAGAAAGAACACGGTATTGCCTATTATCTCAGGTCTGCTATTGAAGACGTAAACAACACATTGGCAAAATACGGCGAGCATTACTATACCGTAGAGCAAATCTGTGAGAAGTTCAACATGGACAGGGATAAGGTTTACGGGATGCTGAGATATAGCAATGTAAGAAAAGTCCATGAAGGAAGATTCGTTTTGTTCCTCAAAGAGGATATCATAAAAACGATCCATGAGCGACAGTTCACATAAGATTACCAATTACTCAGACTTATTCAGCCCTTATCCTAAATTATAGAAGAATGAAGGCTGTCAGTATCAAATAAGTAAAGACATTTGCAACCAAATTAAATAATAAAGACTATGCAGTATTGTAAGACAGTAACACTTCGGACACGCCCCATTAAAAATGGAATGTTGTCGTACTACTTGGATTACTATCCAGGCTACAGGGACATCGTTACGATGAAGACAACTCGCCATGAATCATTGGGTATCTACATTTATGCAGACCCCCAGAACAAACGAGAAAAGGATTTCAACGACAGGATGACAGAAAAAGCTGAAGCCATCCGATGCCGGAGATACGAAAGCGTTGTCAACGAAAGATACGACTTCTTTGACAAAGCAAGGATGCAGGGTGATTTCCTTGACTACTTCAACAGAGTTTTACAAGGGAAAGACCCCAAGTGGAAGTTCGTCTATGAACATTTCAAGTATTTTGTCGGTGGCAAATGCAGATGTGAAGAAGTTGACATCGACCTATGCAACAACTTCCGTAAGTATCTGCTTACAGCCAAGAACCTCAGAACAGGCAAGCCTATGTTCATCAACTCTGTTGCTGGATATTGGTCAACCTTCCGTGGATTCATCAATATCGCATACAGAGATAAGATGATTCGCACCAACCCGAACGACTTCCTCGAAAAGATTCCAACAGTCCCTGTTAATAAGGAAAGCCTGACACTGGCAGAGCTACAAAAGCTCTACAAAACTCCTTGCGAAATAGATGTCCTTAAAAGAGCCTCTATTTTTGCTTGTCTAACAGGAATGC